>JAFXJR010000005.1 GCA_017532145.1 Lachnospiraceae bacterium
GGGAAGATAGAGGAAGAAGCAGAGAGGATTTTCAGACTTGGGTATCCGCCTTGGATATACAGGTGAGACGTGCTGACAGTGTAGTGATAAGCCTGTTATCAGATTCCTATTCTGATTATGGTGAAATTGAGGATTTCCGGGGAATGCATGGAAGTAATTATGATACTCAAACCGGACAGGAAGTCAAGCTGACAGAGGTAATTAAAGAGATGAGTAAAATTCCTGAAATTGTGCTGAAAGAGTTAAATAGCCATATATGGGCAGGTGAATTTTATTCAGACATTGCTGTAGAAAACTATTTCCGTAATACACCTGAGGATGGTATCAGTTGGACACTGGACTATAATGGTGTGACCTTTTATTTTGCAGACGGTGATCTTATGGAAGCAGGAGGTGGCAGACAGACAGCAACGATTGCCTTTGCCCAATATCCTGAATTGTTTGTGGAAAAATATATGGTTGTTCCTGATGCATATATGGTAGAGCTTCCCCTAGACAGTTCATTTTTTACTGCTTTAGATGGTGATGATGATTTGGAAGAACTGAATGTGACTGGCTTTTATGACAGTGATATGGGATTTTATACAAAGTTTGGTATTTATACAGATAGAAATGGATATTACCATTATGAAGAATGTTTTGCTGATGGATTTATTCCCTATTATGTAAAGACCAGGCAGGGAGACCACTACCTGTATCTGTTTTGCAAGGAAAACGAAGGAGAGCTTCCAAGGTTTACTTTGAATGTCATCGATATCAGCGGAGGAAAATTGACAAATGTGGGGGCGATGCATGTAGGACCGGGATATCTTCCTGCTGATGTATTCAGAGTTCCCACCAATGCGAATCAGTTTTATCTGGATGACTTTGATGGCATGGCCCAGGGTATGATGGTATATACCGTGGGAGCAAGAGGACTGCCGGAACGAAAAGAATAGTTGAAAAACAAAATGGAGCAAAGAATATGATGAAAAGAAAAACAAACGGATATCTATGGATAGTACTGCTGTTGGTATCCATCCTTCCGACGATGCTGATAGGTTGTGGAACAAAAGAAAGCACGCCCCCATTTACTGAAGTATCCTCAAAAGAAACGATGACCATGTTGGATAACCATACAGAGGAAGCTGTTTTTTCTAATGATTCAGAGGCAGAAGAAGACCCCATGGAAACTGACCCGGAGGGCTATACTGTCACAGTCAGTAGCATCGAGGAACTGTTGGAAGCCATTGGTCCAAAGGTGGGTATTGTGATGGAGCCTGGATATTACAATATGAGTGAATATATTGAGAATGTGTGGGAAAATGAAGGCGAAAGCTGGAATGAAAGGCATCCTTATGTACAACTGAGGGATTGCTTTGATGGGGTGGAGGTAGTGATTCGGGGTGTGGATGGACTGTCTATCTGCGGAGATAATGAAAATCGGACAGAAATTGTAATAGACCCCAGATATGCGCAGGTTTTCAACTTTGAAGAGTGTCATCAGCTTTTTCTTTCCGGTTTGACTATGGGACATACAGAGTCTGGGGAGTGTTCGGGAAATGTGTTGAACTTCTCTGGATGTCAAAATATTACCCTCAGTGCTATGGATCTTTATGGCTGTGGTGTTTATGGTATTGGAAGCTATGATGGTACCGGAGAAATGTATGTTTACAGTACTACTATCCGGGATTGTACCTATGGTGCATTGGAAATTTTTGATGGTGTGGGTCGGTTTGAGTTCCATAACTGTATGTTGACCGGTTCAGAGGGTTATGACTATTATGAGAAATCTTCTGATTCGGAACTGGCTTTTTATGAGTGTGTATTTGGGAATAATGAAACATCCTATTATATGTTTTTAGAAGATATTTATACAGAAGATTGTATTTGGAGTGAAAATTATACATACCCAGAATATGGTTTTGATGATTGGGCGGTGTTTGAGCCTGATACTATGGAGAGTGTTGCTGTTGACAAGGCATTTCTTGAGGGGATTTCCCGGTCCGGCTATGCTATGGTTAATCCGGAATCCGGAGAAACGATTATTCTTCCTTATGAAGAACCGGATGGAACATATGTTCAAATATCGTTAGAACTGAATGTGGATGGAACTGGATGGTTTGAGAACACCAATGAATACAGCAATATTATCTGGGATTGTGATGAAGACTCTCTTATCTGTATTACCTTAGAGGATGGACGAAACTATTATATGACCGCTTACACTATGGCTGACAAAAGCCATATCTGGCTACTATTAGAGTTGGAGGAATGTCTGGTTTGGTTGTAGTCAAAGCAGATATTCGCAATCCGCATATTCAACTTTGTTGAATTTCGCTACTTGCCCATTACCTCATCATCACAAAGCAGTGAAACCGTTTGGTGATGTATCAGGTGGGAGTTCGATGATAGTGATTAGGAGTGAAGAATAAAGATGAATAAAGAAATTAAAGCTTTTGAGGAAAAATTTGATAACTGCATAAAAGAAGTACTGGTATTGACTGAGACTGGTACCAGTGCAAGAAGATGCGCCAAGGAAAAAATGTGGACAGCCCAAGTGACAGTGTTGGCAGTGATTGATATGAAAACAGATGAGTTGATAGAAGGAAAAAGGCGGCTGACCTGGTTGCTGACGGATCAGCAGTGCAATAGCAAGGAGAAAATCTTTGAACTTGAAGCAGAGAGCATCTATCAGCTGAAGGTTCAGGAGTCTTTTGCTTTTACTAATCCATTTAGTCAGGAAGTGATACCCCAGGAGGAAAGCTATTTGGTGCGGGAAGTGGTGGAAAGGAATTGTTATGACAGCAGGTTGGAAGAGATACGGAAAAAATATCAGCTTCCGGTTACCCTGCATACAAAGGGGTGCAGTGCTCTTTTACTAGATAAGTCGCTGGGGATATTTAGTGGAAATGGTGTGTGGAATAGTTGTCAATGCACAGTTCATTTTGATGTTGACCATGAGGGTGCTGAAACGGCAAAAGAAGCTTTGTGTACATGGGATAAGCTTCTTTTGGATTGTGCTGAATGGGATAGAAAGGCTCGCAGTTATGCCGCAAAGGAATTGATGGATACAGCAAATAGCTGGATTTTAGATGCTATAGAGGAGGATGAAGAAATAGAAGAGATTACAGAAAGGGTATTTGCAGAGCGTATGGTACTAAGTGAGATTGCTGTTTCTATAGAAGGTGATTTTACGATTTACTATGAGGATGATGATATGTTCTGGGGCCATATCATTATGATTAACGGAAATATAGACAGAGGGCTTGAAGATGCTGCGATTGCTGGGTAAAATCTAAAACCGAATTTTATAAATGAGGCAGATAGCTTGAAAGGCATCTGTTTTCCCACAGTCCCAACATCATGATAAAGGATTAAGGAGTAATGAAAAATGGAAGACAAGAAGTTTTTGAAAGTAATCGGTAAGCGAGTAGACGAGAACGGAACTGTAGCAGCAGAGGCAGCTGCTGTTCTTCCTTATGCAAGAGGTGGATCTGGTGAATTACCTAATGTGCCTCCTTTTAACACCAATGTATGGCTTGACGGTGATACCGGCTATAATATGACATCGATTGAGTTTCCCATGAATGGAAAAATTGGCTATTTTTATAACAAATACTATGATTTTGTTGACGGAAAGATCCATGCCGAGTGTGAAATCAATGGCGATACCATGATTTTTGATTTTGAGCTTATCAATCTTGCAAAAAATGCAGATTACGCAATCGCCATGAAGGTAAGAAAGGTACAGCCCGGTGAAAAGATTGATGAGAGCTGTAGTAAGTTTTTCGGTATGCCTTGCCTCCCTGAGTGCATACAGGATCCGTATCCCGATGATGGTGTATTCTTTGCACAGATCAGATGTGAGGATATTAAGGATTTAGATGATGAGTGCAGACTTCCTCATGAGGGTTATCTCTATTTCTTCCTTGATGCGGAAATGTATCCCAGCGATCAGCTTTATATGATGGTGGATTACAGCCTAGAAGAGCCCAAGTACGTAATTGAAGATTACAATGAAGCATGTAATATTAAAGGTTTGACCGATACCTACATGATTACCTTTGAAAAGGCAGATGCAGGATACAACGGAACCAAGCTCCTCGGTTATCCCAGCAATGACGTGGATGACAGTGATGACAGAACCGGTCTGCTTCTTCAGTACGATCCTCAGGAATTTGATGTTCCGTTCCTTGCTACTCTTGACGGATATGCCTTTGTTTTCTTCGGTGAGGATGAAAAGAATAAGTTTAATGGTGTAGATTACATTGTTTGGGGGTCTTAACCTCCAAACGTATGTGACATAATACTTACCTTTTCTTTTGTAGCTTTATCAACTGTTTCACAATCCCCGTCCTATTCTTTGCCGTTTTGTAACTGTTCAGTACCCTCACAGTTACGATGCAAAAATCCATGAAAATCGCCTACGGCGATGGGATTTTTGCTCGCTACCACTACGTTTTCCTACGGTCAGCACAGCAAGTGTGCAGACCTACTGAATAGTTATGCCGTTTTCATAAAAGCTGGAAGTAAATCTGACTGAGAACGCATTGACGACTTGCTGTTGACTTCGGCAATCAAAAATATTTCCAAGTACAGTTTCTTTACAATAAGAACATTTGACTTTTATTTTTTGAACCATGAATTTTATGTTCAGGCATGAACAATCGAAAATATTTTCCTGTTGACGTACATTGTGCGGTTACTTTAAAAGCATAGTCTCCACAGGGTACCATTTTCTTTTTTGTATAACATACATTACATTGAAAGACAGCAGCCTGATGTTCTTGATTAAAGTGAACAATTCCCGATTTTCCACATTCTGGACAGACAACGATTATATCCGTCCATAAGGAAAAAGTACCGAATTTCACATCAATAAATCTATTGGTCATACAGACTCCTTAAAAATATATTTTTGCTTAATTGTTCAAATCAACTTTTTCTGAATTGTTTTGCTATTTGCAACTGATTCAGTTAACGTATATCATAAACCAATAAATTGTTACAAAAAAGTGTGACACAATCAACTAAAAGAGAGGAAAGAATAACAAAATGATAAAGCAGATAGAACAGACAGAATTAAAACTAACAGAAGCGGAACAGAAAATGGTAGAGGAGTTTTCTGAAAAAATTGATGTAAAGGACTTCTCCCTTGTCCTTCGGTATGGAGCAGCCTGTCAAAAGAAGCTGTCTTTATTTTCAGACAATGTATTACAAAATATGCGTACTACGGAGTTGGATATAGCAGGAGAAATCGTAATCAGTCTGATGGCAGAGCTAAAGGATTTTTTTCAGGAAGTTTTTATGGAAGCAGAGGAAGAAGGATTTTTAGGATTTTTAAAAAAAGCAGACAGTCAAGCGATTAAGAAGAAGGAGCATTACTATAAGGTACAGGCCAAGATTGACCAAATGGCTGGAGAATTGGAGCATTATCAAAACCGACTGCTAAAGGAGGTTGTTTTACTGGGGAAAATGGATGAAACCAATTTAATGTACTTTAAGGAATTGACTATGTATATTATGGCAGGGAAAAAGAAGCTGGAAAAGGAGCGGACGGTTACCCTGCCAAAAATGCAGGAAAAAGCCAGACTTTCCGGTTTGATCTATGATACACAGGAGGCTAACGATTTTGCCGCAGGATGTGACCGTTTTGAAAAAAAACTGCAGGATTTGGAAGTAAGCCGCACCATCAGTATGCAGATGGGACCTCAGCTTCGACTGATTCAAAATAGTAATACGATGATTTCTAAAAAGATTCAGTCCATCCTCCACCTTACCCTGCCTCTGTGGAAAAAGCAGATAGTACTGGCTTTGGGTATAGCACATACAAGGGAGTCTATGGAAACGTATGGAGAGGCTGTCAGAGGAACCAATGAATCCTTGAAGAAACCGATGGAAAGGCTGAAAGAGGAAGCGACAAGGCTGACACAGGAAGGAAAAGTACACAGTACTAATGAACAGTTAATTCATACCTTGGACGAGATACTCCGTATCCAGGAGGAGGGGCGGCAGCAGAGAAAGGAAGCCCAGGAAAGCATGGAAAACCATTGTAAACTGGGGAAGAATGATATATACTATTTGCAAAAAGCAGAGAAAGAAGGAAGTATAAATGAATGACAATCATTCTTCAGGTATTTTAGGTATCTTTGGTTTATTGGGATGCTTGCTGTTATTTTTTGTTTTCAAACGTTTTTTTCCAACAGTTGCCACTGTACTTTTAAGTATTGGAGGCATCGTACTTTTGCTGGTGGTAATATTGGTGGTGCTTATTATCGTTTTTGCTTTTTCTAAGCCCAAGAATACGAAAACGGGAGCGCCAGCAGAGGATGCCAATGCGATATTAGCTAAGGGAAGAGCCAGTGTGATTGAATTACGTCGCAGAACCATGAGAATAAAAAACGACCAGGTACGGACTCAGGGGGAGGAAATCTGCAAGGCTTCTGATCAGATTCTTCGTACATTAAAGGAACAGCCGGAAAATATTTCTCAGGTACGCCAGTTTTTAAACTACTATCTGCCTACATTGGGAAATATTCTATCGAAATATGCGCGATTAGAGGAAAGTGGTGCGGCTTCAGGAGAGATGACCATAAATACCATTACCTGTCTAAGAGATATCCAGACGGCTATGGAAAAGCTGTATGCCAATCTATTTGAGGATGATATACTGGATTTAACGGTGGAAATGGAGACTCTGGCTCTTGCCTGTAAAAGGGATGGTCTTCTGGATGATGAGGCTGTGCAGTTACAGGAGGAAGGGAAGGATATTACGTTGACTTTATAGAGTACTTTTTCAATAAGATGAAAAGCACAATTCAAATATGAAAAGGGAAAAGAAAGGAAACATTATATCACAGGGATTTATGTCGAAAAATTAAGGCATTTATCTGATATTGCTATACAATTACAGAAAAGGAAAGATTTAAAGCTGAAAAAGACCAGAAAGCAATAATCTCCTTGTTAGGTAAATATCAAAATGGAATTGAGCTTATATTTCATAAGGAAGAAGACTTGGATGCTTTATATACAAGAGGTGAATTTATCACTGCTTTTTTTCCGGCAAATAGAAAAATCTCCATAAAACCTGCGACAGGAGTAAAAAATATTAAATTAGAAGATTCTTATCCTATAACATCTGAATCGGGAAATTTATTATTGAAATATATGGTTCATTTAAAAACGTAGCAGTCCTATGCCAGAAATGAAGGGGATATGCATATCGTTAATCAGATTCAAAAATGGTTTGAGCGTTTTGAGAATGCTTTACGAGTATTGTTGGATAATGAAGCTATTTCTTTAAACTATGATTATAAAGAATATGATTTTAAAATTGATGAAGAAGGAAGAACAGCATTTCGTTTTAATGAGTTGCCAGATGGATATTCTTCTTTGATTCATATCGTTTCTGATTTAATACTTAGAATGGATAAAAACTGGTTGTTGAAAAATAGCTTAAGCAATTATCATATGGAGGGAATTGTCTGATTGATGAATTAGAAACACATTTGCATATTGAATTGCAAAAAACATTCTTCCATTTTTAACAGAAATTTTTCCACAACTCCAATTTATTATTACAACACATTCACCATATATTCTTTCCTCTATTTCCAATACGAAGTGTTATGATTTAGAAAATAAGGTGGAATTAGAAAATCTTTCTTTCTATTCTGCAGAGGAATTGGCAGAGGGATATTTTAATGCGGATGAATATTCAGAAGAATTAAAATTAAAAATTAAAAAATATCAGGTGCTTATTGAGAAAGAGAATTAAACACATCTTCTGTATTTACTGCTTTTAAGCGTTGGCTGATTAAAGACAACAAAGAGTATTATTTAGAGTTGGCAATTTTATTAACCGGCATCACAAGATAAAGAGGAACAACAATGAACCATTTCAAACAATTAACCATTTTACATTCCAACGACCTACACGGAGACTTCTTAGCAGAACAGGTAGACAATCAGCTGCTTGGCGGAGTTTCTATGCTGTCAGGATATATTCAAAAGGTAAGGGCAGAGGAAAAGAATGTGCTTTACACCATTTCCGGAGATATGTTTCGTGGCTCTGTCATTGATAGTGAATACAAAGGACTTTCCACCATTGAAATGATGAATATGCTTGCCCCGGATGTAGTCACTCTGGGTAATCATGAGGTGGACTATGGAATGGGGCATCTGCTTTTTTTAGAAAAATGTGCCCGCTTTCCCATGATTAATGCTAATCTCTACCTGGCCACCAATCAAATTCGTCTGTTTAAGAGTCATGTTATTTTAGAAATAGACGGAATGAAGGTTATGTTTATTGGTATCGTTACTGAGGAAGTATTAGCACAGGCCAGACAGGAACAGTTGATTGGTTCCTTTATTGAGGTTCATGATGCGGTTACAGAAGTGGGCAGAATTTGCAATGCCCATCATACCGAGGATATTGATGCCACAATCTTACTGACCCATATTGGTTTTGAAGAGGATAAGGTATTGGCTTCCCTTTTGGATCCTAATTGGGGAATCGATATGATTATCGGAGGGCATACCCATACCTTGTTGGAGAAGCCCTGCGTAGTTGCCGGAATTCCTATTGTGCAGGCAGTGACTGGAACCGATCAGGTAGGGCGGTTTGATATCTTAATTGATACAGCAACCCATTCCATTCACAGCTATTCCTGGCAGTTAATTCCGATTAATGAGAAGCATTGTCCTAGGGATAGGGCATTGGAAGCACTCCTTAGTAAATATCAGGAGGCTACCAACGAAAAATATGGTCGTTATATTACCCGGTTTGCAGATACCTATACTCATCCTACACGCAACAGGGAGACGCAACTGGGAAAACTCTTTGCCGATATACTTCGGGATAGTTTGGGATTGGATATTATGCTGTTTGCTTCTGGAAGTTTGCGGAGTCCTGAGATGGGACCGTTAGTAGAATACAGAGATTTAATACAGATGTTTCCTTTTCATGATGAAATTATCAGAGTGACTGTTAAGGGGCATCAGCTAAAACAGATGATTTCCTATCTCTATCGCCCGGATGCCCTGAAGGGAGAACATAGTGAATTTTATCAGTATTCTCAAGGGATTAAGGTAGTCGTTTCCTTGAAGGAACAACGGGCAATAGAAATATCCTTTGAAGGAGACCCTATTGACGATAATCGACTGTTTAAGGTGGGATTACAGGGCTATCATTTCAGAAATATAAGTCGTTTTTTTGGAATTAGTGAAGAGGAAGTGAAAAAAAATGCACCATGTAAGATTTTGGCTACCAACGCAATGGATGTGCTGGATGAGGATTTAAGCCAAAGAGAGCTGGTGGTATGCCCAGAAGATAGGCGTTGGATAATTTTGGAGGAAGAAAACGGATTTTAGAAGTAAGAAGAATTATTTATTTTTAAAATCATCTTCATCTGGCCATGTCAAGACTGAACTGTTACTATTACAGATAAATACATGGATTTGTCAGTTGAAAAATCAAGGATTTGGTGGTATACTAAAAAAATATATCCATGCTTAACTTTTTGGTTTGCTACGATGAAGAGAATACATCAGAATAATCCTGACTTAGTTTTTGAGAAATTTACACCACATTGCTTCAGACATACATTTGCTACTCGTACACCGAATATTAATGATTCGATGTACCAGATGGCTTGAAGCAGGAGTACCATTAAAGACAGTATCAACTATGCCAGGTCATATATAGTTACAGTTGACAACAGATTTATATATGCACGTTACACAAGCTTCGTTATTTAAAGGACTGGAACAGTATGAGAAAGCAAGGCAGGCAGGGTAAAAGTAAATTGGTACAGTAGTACTAAAATTAAAAATTAGAAATACCGAGAAATGGCTTAAAATAAGGAGGAAACACCAAGATGGAACAATATAAAAAAGAGTTTATAGAATTTATGGTAGACAGTCAGGTATTAAAATTCGGAGAATTTACGTTAAAGAGTGGACGTAAATCTCCCTTTTTTATGAATGCAGGCGGTTATGTAACAGGTTCCCAGTTAGAAAAGCTAGGAGAATATTATGCAAAGGCTATCCATGATAACTATGGTCTGGATTTTGATGTTCTCTTTGGTCCTGCCTATAAAGGGATTCCCTTAAGTGTGGCTACTACTATGGCAATCAGTCGTATCTATGGTAAGGATGTAAGATACTGCTCCAATCGAAAAGAAGAAAAGGATCATGGTGATATAGGTATCCTTTTGGGCAGTAAGTTAAAGGATGGAGACCGGGTGATAATTATTGAAGATGTCACTACTTCCGGTAAATCCATTGAAGAAACCTTTCCCATTTTAAAGGCACAGGCAAATGTTAAGGTTGTAGGGCTGATGGTTTCTCTGAATCGAATGGAAAAAGGACAGGGAGAAAAGAGTGCCCTTTTTGAAATCAAAGAAAAATACGGCTTTGAGGCGAATGCTATTGTCACCATGGAAGAAGTAGTGGAATATCTGTATAATCAACCCTACCAAGGACAGATTTATATTGATGATGAATGTAAAGCGAGGATTGACACATACTATGAACAGTATGGTGCAAAATAGGAGGAAGTGACGGATGGAGGAAAAAATCTATAAGACCATGAGCGGTTCCGGGGCACTCAATATTGTGGTAGGAGTGATTACTTTGGTAGGAGGAATTACCGGTGGGGTTCTTTTGATTATCAGCGGAGCCAAGCTGCTGGCCGGTAAGTCAAAAATATTATTCTGATACGGATGGGGTTGTCGCAAAGTGAAATTTCATCACAATATATAGTATAATTTTCTTTAATTCAATGCTGTATGTTGTCGAAAATTTTTATTTTGCGACAGCCCCATTTAGGGATTCATTGGGAGGTTATGCCATGTTCCGCAAGGAGAATCAAAGGGAGGGCAGAAAGAGTGGGTATATATTTACAGTAAAGACCCATACAAAAAAAGGGATTATGTCAGTAATCCTGGGGGTGATTTCCATATTTTCCATAGTAGCTGCCATATATCTTACTTATAAAAATAAGGGCAGTGCCATACCGGAATATGGAGCTGCCGTTTTATTGGCGATGCTGTTTTCGCTGATAGGAATGGTATTGGGTGTGGTTTCCAGAGTGGAGAAGGATCAGTATTACTTCTTTCCTAATCTGGGAATCTTTTTGAATTTTATGGGTCTGGCTATGGTTAGTATGATTCTATATGCAGGAGTATAGTACGATGCAGGAAGGGAGGAAGAAGTAATTGATGGATGAAATAAAAATCAAAGAACGTTTTGTGCTGGCAGCAGACAGGATTCAGGAACTTCGGCAGGAGCTGGAAGAAAAGGGATGTCTGGAGGACAGCTACTGGTGTTATTTTTATACGGTGGCTGTCTTTTTGGAGAAGATGATAGAAACCTATATCTGGATAGAGAAGGGGGGGCTGTCTACTGCTTCTTTGGAGGAATTGCAGCAGCAGAATAAAAGTCTGTATCAGGATGTATTGCCGGAAAATTATAAAACCAGTTATGCCAATCCGGCTTATGCTGTACAGGTTTGTGGAGATGCTTATGGGCAGCTGTTGTCTTTTTTATATACGGAGCTGAGAAGTCTGATTCCCTTTGCCTTTGAACAGAATCGGTATGCAATGACGATTCGTATGGAATTATTTTTGGAGATATATGGAGCTTTTGGTTATACCTATGGAGAGATAGGGAGAGTCCCTGATTATCAGCAACTGCAGCAGATTATTTATTGGTTTGTTAGTGATTATTCAGAGGCAGAAGCAGAAAAGCGCCTGAAGGAGCAGCTCTGTCCCAAGGAAGATTTTGCCCTTCGTATTTTGATGGACAGTAATCTGGCAGACTTGCGATACTTATATTATTTTGGAGAATATATTACAGAAAATGAGTGGGAAACGGCTCGTCATTTGAATAGTCTGCCTGATGAAACGATTCAGCGGATGGCAGATACCTATACAGAGGGCTATCGGATTGGATTTGAGGTTTGCAATAAGGATCGAACGAAAAAAAATGTAGTAAACATCAGATACAGTTTGGGTTTTGAGAGAATGATTCGGGCAGCAGTGGTCAATTTCCAACAGATGGGAATGCAGCCTACCATCTGTCGGGCGGGTGTAAGTATTTTTCAGGGAAAGGGCATAAATAAAAACGGATATTTTGGTGCTTCTCCTAATAAGCAATATGAATACGACCATAAGGAGGATCAGGCACTGTATCTGGATAGGCAATATGTAAATCGCAGACTGGAAGGAATGCGGGCAGCCTATGAACGTTTAAAGCAGGAGGCATTAGGCTTTGGTGGACCCGCTGTAGTGGAGGTTTTTGGAGAGACACCTTTCGTACCGGAGTCTAAGAGTCAGGCTTTACAGTTAAATGAAAAACAACAAAAGCTGTCTGTGGAGTATGCCGCTGCCGCTGGTGCTTTACAAAATGAATATATTCCCAGAGAAGAAAGAAGCTTTACGATTATTGCCTTCCCTGTACCAGCTATCGGTAGTAATTTTAAGGAAATTTTTGATGAAATCATTAAAATCAATACATTGGATTATACCCTGTATCAGAATATCCAGCAGAAAATGATTGATGTACTGGATCAGGCAGACTATATACAGATTACAGGCAGGGGAGAAAATCGAACTAATCTAAGGGTAAAACTGCATACCTTGAAGAATCCGGACAAGGAAACCAATTTTGAAAACTGTGTGGCTGATGTAAATATACCTGTAGGAGAAGTTTTTACTTCTCCTGTACTAAAGGGAACAGAGGGGATTCTCCATGTAAGCCGCGTCTTTTTGGGAGAACTGGAATATAAAGATTTGGAACTGACCTTTAAGGATGGAATGGTGGAGTCCTATCATTGCAGCAATTTTCAAACAGAAGAAGAAAACTGTCGGTATATTAAGGACAATGTTTTCTTTCATCATGAAACGCTTCCTATGGGAGAATTTGCGATAGGTACGAATACAACTGCCTATAGGGCAGCTAAAAAGTATGGAATTGAAGATAAGCTGCCTATTCTAATTGCAGAAAAGATGGGTCCCCACTTTGCTGTAGGAGATACCTGTTATTCTCATGAGGAGGATATGATAACCTATAACCCGGATGGTAAAGCCATTATTGCCAGAGAAAATGAGGTATCTGCCCTTCGTAGTACAGACAGTGCCAAGGCTTATTTCCACTGTCATACGGATATTACGCTGCCCTATGATGAACTGGGAGAATTGATAGCAGTGACAATAGATGGCAGGCAGCTTCCTATTCTTCAGTATGGCCGTTTTGTTTTGGAGGGTTGTGAGGAACTGAATCGAGCACTGGATGCACAGTAAGCCAACCCAATCAACCCACAAAGTGATTATACTGCTTTGTGGGTTGGTTCGATGATAAGCAAACTACACCTGCATTTTTGCTAGGCACACTGAAAGCCACATCCTCAGTCAATGCCCGTTACTATTTACTTTGACTTAGGAAAGTTCCATAGAAATTTGGGTTGCATGTGCAGGTATTTTTTAGTAAACTAGAGGGTGCTTAAGGCTATAGGCAGATGACAGGTATCTGCTTTGACAGGAGTATGTTCGGATAGTTATTTATGCAATCAGCCCATTTCATTTTATGGTAGCTTTATCTTGAATTTGGTCAGTGTAGCACTGCTATGCTTTGCTCATTCCCTATAAGCTTGCTGTAAATGGTGATGTATATGCTGACGAAAGCATTGTTCCGACATACGCTGAACAATACAGTAAAAAGGTGATTTTATTCACTATTTAGGGAAAAGGAGACAGGAAATATGGCACAGGTTGGAATCGTAATGGGAAGTGACTCAGATATGCCCATCATGGCAAAGGCAGCAGATATTTTGGAGGAATTAGGTATTTCTTATGAGATAAAGATTATCTCTGCTCACCGGGAGCCGGATGTATTTTTTGAGTATGCGAAAACGGCAGAAGATAAGGGCTTTAAGGTTATTATTGCTGGAGCAGGTATGGCAGCTCATCTGCCAGGTATGTGTGCCGCTATCTTTCCTATGCCGGTTATTGGTATTCCTATGCATACTACATCACTGGGAGGCAGAGACTCCTTGTATTCTATCGTTCAGATGCCGGCGGGTATACCGGTAGCTACGGTAGCGATTAATGGAGGAGCCAATGCAGGCTTACTGGCAGCCAAGATTCTGGCTACTTCGGATGCAGAGCTTTTAGACAGATTAAAAGCTTATAGCCAAAAGATGAAGGAAAGTGTTCAGAAAAAGGATGCGAAATTGCAGGAAGTAGGATATAAGGCTTATCAATAAGAAAGGCATGGTGAAAAGCATGGATTATAAGAAGGCTGGTGTAGATATAGAGGCTGGATATCAGTCAGTAGAGTTGATGAAAAAATATGTAAAGGAGACCATGAGACCAGAGGTGCTTGGCGGATTAGGTGGATTTTCTGGTGCTTTCTCTCTGGCAGCCATTAAGGATATGGAAAAGCCCACACTGGTATCAGGAACAGACGGTGTGGGAACCAAGCTGAAGCTGGCATTTTTAATGGATAAGCATGACACAGTAGGTATCGACTGTGTAGCAATGTGTGTCAATGATATTGCCTGTGCAGGAGGAGAACCTTTATTCTTTCTGGATTATATAGCCTGTGGAAAAAATTATCCTGAAAAGATAGCAACTATCGTGAAAGGTGTGGCAGACGGCTGTTTGCAGTCTGGTGCAGCGTTAATTGGTGGAGAAACAGCAGAGATGCCTGGATTTTATCCCGAAGAAGAATATGACCTGGCTGGCTTTGCCGTAGGTGTGGTAGATGAAAAGGATTTGATTACCGGAGCAGATATCCGTCCAGGAGACATCCTGATAGGTATGGCTTCCTCCGGAATACATAGCAATGGATTTTCTTTGGTGAGAAAAGTATTTGAAATGACAGCGGAGAGTCTGAATACCTATTATGAGGAGCTGGGAAAGACCTTGGGTGAGGCATTGATTGAGCCGACAAAAATCTATGTAAAGGCATTGAAAGCAGTGAAAGAGGCAGGAATTGTCATCAAGGGCTGTAGCCATATTACAGGAGGCGGTTTTTATGAAAATATTCCTCGAATGTTACCCGAAGGCGTACATGCTGTGGTAAAAAAGGACAGCTATCCTGTACTTCCCATCTTTAGTCTGCTTCAAAAGAAGGGTGATCTGGAGGAAAGGATGATGTACAATACCTACAATATGGGATTAGGTATGGTACTGGCTATAGCACCAGAGCAGGCAGAAGCAGCTGTAGAGGCAATTCAGAAGGCGGGGGAAACACCCTATGTAGTAGGCCAGATAGAAGCCGGTGAAAAGGGCGTGACGGTATGTTAAAGGTGGTAGTCTGTGTATCTGGTAGCGGTACCAACCTGCAGGCAGTGATAGATGGCATTCAGAACGGCACCATTCAAAATACGCAGATTGTTCGTGTAATCAGTAACAATAAGGGGGCTTATGCTCTGCAGAGGGCAAAGGAGCATGGAATACCCTCTCTTTGTGTCTCTCCCAAAGATTATACCAATCGGGCAGAATTTAATCTGGCTCTGCTTCAGGCAGTAGAGGAGACAAGTCCGGATTTAATTGTATTGGCCGGTTTTCTTGTGGTAGTACCGGAGGAGATGATTCAGCGCTACAGAAATCGGATAATTAATATCCATCCTTCTTTGATACCCTCTTTTTGCGGAACAGGTTATTATGGTTTAAGAGTACATGAGGCGGCACTGGAGCGAGGGGTCAAATTGACCGGAGCCACCGTGCATTTCGTAGATGAAGGAACGGATACCGGACCGATTCTTTTGCAAAAGGCAGTGGAGGTAAAAGTAGGCGATACCCCTCAGATACTGCAAAAAAGGGTGATGGAAGAAGCTGAGTGGAAGCTTCTGCCCCAGGCTATTGATGAGATTGCCAGAGGGCAGATACAGATTGGGAGGAGAGACGGATGAAGGTATTGATTGTAGGCAGCGGTGGAAGAGAACATGCGATAGCAGCCAGTGTGGCCAAGAGCAGCAGGGTGGATAAGATTTATTGTGCTCCGGGCAATGCAGGTATTGGTCAGCTGGCAGAGTGTGTACCGATTGGTGCTATGGAATTTGATAAAATCGTTGGTTTTGCCAAGGAAAAAGAAATCGATTTAACTATTGTGGGAATGGATGACCCTTTGGTGGGAGGGCTGATTGATGAATTAGAGGCAGCAGGTCTGAGAGCCTTTGGTCCCAGAAAAAATGCAGCTATTTTGGAGGGCAGTAAGGCATTTTCTAAGGATTTAATGAAAAAATATGGAATCCCTACAGCAGCATATGAAAATTTTGACCATCCCCAGGATGCTTTGGCTTATCTGGAAAAGGCAGACTTTCCTCTTGTGCTTAAGGCAGATGGACTGGCCTTGGGAAAAGGAGTTTTAATCTGTCAGAGTTTGGAGGAAGCAAAGGAAGGTGTAAAGGCCATTATGCTGGATAAGCAGTTTGGTACAGCAGGCAACAGACTGGTTATCGAAGAATTTATGCAGGGCAGGGAGGTGTCTGTACTTTCTTATGTAGACGGTAAAACGATAAAAACCATGACATCTGCACAGGATCATAAGCGGGCAGGAGATGGAGATACAGGACTGAACACAGGAGGTATGGGAACATTTTCTCCCAGTCCGTTTTACACGCCGGAGGTAGATGACTTCTGTCAGAAGCATATCTACCAGCCTACGGTGGAGGCCATGGCTGCAGAGGGAAGACCCTTCCAGGGCATTATTTTCTTTGGATTGATGTTGACAGAAAAGGGACCCAAGGTGCTGGAATACAATGCCCGGTTTGGTGACCCGGAAGCTCAGGTTGTGCTTCCCCGAATGAAAAATGATATTATTGAGGTAATGGAGGCTTGTATAGATGGCAGACTGGAGGAAATTGACCTGCAGTTTGAGGATAATGCAGCAGTTTGTGTAGTTTTGGCTTCTCAGGGATATCCGGTGCAGTATGAAAAAGGCTTTGTTATTTCCGGTTTGGAACAGTTTGAGGGAAAAGACGGGTATTATTGCTTCCATGCAGGCACCAGCCGGTCCGGTGAAGACATTGTGACCAATGGAGGTAGAGTGCTTGGTATTACAGCCAAAGGCAGAGATTTAAAGGAAGCCAGAGCCAATGCATATCAGGCAACGGAATGGATAAGCTTTGATAATAAATATATGCGTCAGGATATTGGAAAGGCAATTGATGAAGCGTAGTCTGGTGTGATTGTTTCTTAGTAATATAGCGAGTTACTTTTCACCCCCCACGCTATGCATTCCGTTGCGAGGTGTGGAGAGAATACGTAAATTCAGCCAATGGATCGTCTGCTTCGCAGCAGGTGGATTTATATGCAGGCGATGCCATAGTTCAGCTTGTCAAAGGTAAGAAACCGATTAATACCTGTGGAGACAGTAGATTACAAAGTAGATAATCGTTCACAGGAACATAAATACAGAGATGGGGATAGAGATGGAGAAAAAGGATTTAACAAAAAAAGAAGCAGTAGATCTTTCCGGTTACAACAGACCCTTCGTATGTAAGGAGTGCGGTGGGCTGATGATTTTTAAGGGAGTAGGAGAATACCGGTGCGAGGATTGTGATTATCTGGATTATGATGACTATGGCAAGGTACGTTGCTATATTGAAAAACATTCTGGAGCAAACCTGGCACAGATTGCAGAAAAGACCGGAGTCAGTCAAAAGTCGATTATGCAAATGTTAAAAGAGGCCAGACTGGAGGTGGCTCAGGATTCCAGAGCCTTTATGAAATGCAGTATCTGCGGTGCGAATATCCGGTCGGGTACCATTTGTATAAAGTGTGAAGCTGCTTATAACAAAGGGCTGGAGGAAAGGGAGCGTGCAGTTAGAAAGCTGCAAAATTAAAGCTGTGTACAAAAGCATCCGGCTTTGAAAGGAGCAAGATTAAAATATGAAAAAGATACTTGAAGGAAGAGGATGGAAGATTACAATATTTGCTTTTTTGGCAGCAATACTTTTTATTGGAGATCCCATCTTAAGCAGAGCCACAACAGCAACAATAGCTGTCAGGTCTGCTAAGGTAAGGAGGGAGCCAAATACCTCCAGTGATGCAGTAGCAGGAGTGCCTCAGGGCAGTACCATAACGATTTTAGAAGAAGTAAAAGATAGTGCAGGAAAAGTCTGGTACAAGGTAACCGTGGATAACCAGACTGGCTATATTCGTTCTGATTTGGTTAATAAGTCGGCAGCTTCGGGAACTTCTACTCCAATAGAAGCAACAAAGGCTTATGTAAATTATAAGAGTGTAAGAGTTCGTTCTGCTGCTTCTACCTCTGCAGAATCAAGAGGTTCTATCGTCCAGAATACTGCAGTAACGATTGTAGGAGAGGCAAAGGCCAGTGATGGAAAAAAATGGTATGAGATAGAATATACCAATACCTCGGGCAATCAGGATAAGGGTTTTGTGCGTGCTGATTTGATTACGATAGGAGAGGCACCGGGGGCATCCCAGACACAGACTTCCCAGGAAACTCAGCCGGAACAGCCGGCAGAAGAAAGTCAGGAAGCAAACAATGAAGGACAGACGATAGACTCTACGGACACGGAACAGCCGGAAACTCCTCCAGCATCAGAGGAAGTAGTAAAGCCGGACTATGAGATGGTGTTTACCGAAAATAGCTCCGGGGTGAAAGAATGGTATCTTTATGATAATATCAATGGAACCCGACAGACATTAGCAGGTTTATTGGAAGCTGCCTCAGCAGGTACTCAGGCAATTGAGGTGGAGGATGAATCTTTTTCCAAGCAGATGATATTGATCTTTGCATTGGCTGCCCTGTTGGTGGTAGCAGTGATTATTATTACTCTGTTATGCTTTAAAAATAAGGATCTTCGTGATGAACTGTATGGAGGATATGAAGATAACGAAGATGAGGAAGAAGAGGAAACAGAGGAGATAGAGGAGGAAGATGAAGAAGAAATACCTACCCCTGCTCCGGCTAAACGCACAAAGAAAGAAGCTTCTCAAAGAGCAGAGACAATTTCTCCGGAGTTGGGAAAAACTCCTGCAAAGAATACCGTACATAATGCAGTAGAAGGTAGGGGAAAAGAAGGTAATTTATCAAAATCTACTGATAAACCGGAGCAATCTTCTAAGAAAAAAGCGAAAAACTTTCTTCTGGAGGATGATGATTTTGAATTTGAATTTTTGAATATGGATGACTGATGAAAAGGTGTACAGACTGGAGTCTGTACACCTTTTCAGCTGTGAAGATATGGGTTGACATAAAGAAAGGATTGTTATAATATTTCTATAACATGATGCTAGGGTCAAAAGGTCATCTGTTTTCTTGCTTGCATGAAAATAGATGACTTTGGGACCCATAAAACATGAGAAAGTAGCCATTTTTCGTAGAAAAATGTGCGGATTTCGAATCTTTTAGGATTTCGTGAGCGTGAAACGCGAAGAAATCCGTAAGCATCAAGGGGTCAAATGCTTTTGACCCCAACATCATAACATATATTTGCTTCAACTTGAATTACAGATGAAATATGGAGGGAAAACAGACGGACTATGATAATTGAAATTGATTTTAATAGTGATGAGGCTCTGTATCTCCAGTTAAGGAATCAGATTATTCTTGGAATTGCAACCTCCCGGTTCAGGGAGGGAGATGGTCTTCCCTCAGTCAGACAGTTAGCTGAAGATATTGGGATTAATATGCACACAGTGAATAAGGCATATACTGTCTTAAAGCAGGAAGGCTTTGTAAGGGTGGACAGGCGCAAAGGTGCTGTAATTGCTATTGACAGAGAGCGTGCCGATACGCTGGAGGAGTTGAAAAAGGAATTGAGAATTATTCTGGCAAAAGGAAGCTGCAGGAATATTTCCAAGCAGGAGGTATATGCTCTTATAGACGAAATATATGAAGATTATGGAGGAGTTAATTAATGCATTCACAATTTACGGATAAAGCAAAGGCAGCATTGCTGTTGGCAGAAAAGACAGCCGCCAGTATGCGCCAGGGATATGTGGGAACTGAACCTATTCTATTGGGACTTTTAAAGGAAGGAACGGGAGTGGCCTCCCGGGTTCTGGGAGACAATGGTCTGGAAGAGGTACAGCTTCTGGAAATGATTCGGGATTTGATTACTCCGATGCCGGGAGTACCAGTCAAGGACAGAGATGGATACTCTCCCAGAGTAATCAGAGTGATGGAGGAGGCACACAGACAGGCAGAGCGTTTTAAGGCGGGAAAGACGGGAACAGAGCATATTCTTCTGGCATTGATTAAGGAAGGAGAAAATGTAGCTGTAAGACTGATGAATACGCTGGGAATATCTCTGCAAAAGGTTTATGTGGATACCCTGATTGCTATGGGAGAAGATGGTTCTCTTTATAAAGAGGATTTGGCAAAAAAACAGGGAAACAGAAAAAAAGGCGGTGTATCTATACTGGATCAGTATAGCAGAGATTTAACGGCTCTGGCCAAAGAGGGAAAGCTGGATCCAGTGATTGGCAGGGAGGATGAAATTGGAAGAGTCATTCAAATTCTTAGCAGGCGAACAAAGAATAATCCCTGTTTGATTGGTGAACCAGGAGTGGGAAAGACAGCTATTGTAGAGGGGCTGGCACTGAGGATTGTAGCAGGTGAGGTGCCTTTAACTGTTCAGGATAAGAGAGTACTTACCTTAGATTTGTCTGGTATGGTAGCAGGCAGTAAATACCGGGGAGAATTTGAGGAAAGAATCAAAAAGGTAATCAGGGAAGTTATAGACGATGGCAATGTGATTCTTTTTCTGGATGAAATGCACACAATTATTGGAGCAGGAGGGGCAGAAGGAGCCATTGATGCTTCTAATATTCTAAAGCCTTCTCTGGCCAGAGGTGAGATTCAGCTGATTGGAGCCACGACAATTGTAGAGTATCGGAAATATGTGGAGAAGGATGCAGCGTTGGAACGCCGGTTTCAGCCTGTTAGTGTGGAGGAGCCTTCGGAGGAGGAAGCAGTAAGAATTTTAAAGGGGATTGTCAGCAAGTATGAGGAACATCACAATGTAACGATTTTGGAGGAAGCAATTGAGGCAGCAGTTCGCTTTTCTGTTCGCTATATTAATGACAGAAATTTGCCGGATAAGGCGATAGACCTGATTGATGAAGCGGCTTCTGCCCTGAGACTTAAAACACTGAAAATACCAGATAAAATGAAGGAACTGTCAGAGCAGATTGACAAGCTGGATGTGCAGATTGAGCGTTCTCTGCGAATGGAAGTATTCAGCCAGGCAGGAGAACTTAAGCAGACTCAGGATGAACTGATAAAAAAATATCGCCGGATGAAGGAGAAGTTTGAGCAGGCACAGAGAGAAAGAAGCTATGTAGTAGGAGAAAATGAGATTGCAGAAGTAGTAGCCATGTGGACAAAAATTCCTGTAAGAAAGCTGGCAGAAAAGGAAAGTGAGCGTCTGTTGAAATTGGAGTCTATTCTGCATCAGCGTGTGATTGGTCAGGAGGAAGCAGTAAAGGCAGTTTCCAGAGCCATGCGCAGAGGGCGTGTAGGTCTGCAGGATCCCAGCAGACCCATTGGTTCCTTCCTGTTTTTAGGACCTACCGGGGTGGGCAAAACAGAGCTGAGCAAAGCTTTAGCTGAGGCTATGTTTGGCTCAGAAAATGCGATGATTCGGGTAGATATGTCAGAGTATATGGAAGGGCATTCGGTATCCAAGATGATTGGTTCTCCTCCTGGCTATGTGGGCTTCGATGAAGGGGGACAGCTTAGCGAAAAGGTAAGGAGGAATCCCTATTCGGTAGTCTTATTTGATGAGATTGAAAAGGCTCATCCGGATGTATTTAATATTCTTCTACAGGTGTTGGATGATGGTCATATTACCGATTCCAAGGGAAGGAAGGTAAACTTTAAAAATACAATTCTGATTATGACCTCTAATGCAGGAGCACAGAGGATTGTAGATCCAAAAAATCTGGGATTTTCTGCACAGTCTGATGAAAAAAAGGATTATGATAAGATGAAATCTGATGTAATGGAAGAAGTGAAGAGGCTGTTTAAACCAGAGTTTATCAATCGTATTGATGAAATTATGGTGTTCCATCCGCTGAATAAGGAGAATATGAAACAGATTATCACACTGCTGTCTAAAAATCTAACCAAGCGCTGCAGCAGTCAGTTGGATATTCAACTGGTACTAAGTCCTGCGTTAAAGGAATTTATTGTAGAAAAGCATGCTGACTATAAAATGGGAGCCAGACCTTTAAAGAGAGCCATTCAGACCATGGTGGAGGACAGTCTTGCTGAAGAAATTTTAGCCGGAAGAGTAAAGCCAGGAGACAGTGTAACGGTCGGAGTAAAGGATAAAAAGGTAGTGTTTCATGTAAAAAAAGAAAAGGAAGTCAGGAAATAAATTTTATAGTAGAATTAAGTTGGAAAATATATTATACTGGTATCATCAATGTTGATGTGCCGGTAGCTACATCGGTATTACTCAGGAACAAAGATACTTAGGAGGACATTAGAGATGGCAGTAGTAGAAGAAATACTTCGTGCAGAAGAAGGGGGAGCAATCAGCTTTGGTAATCACAAACTGGTTCACAAGGCTAAGCTGGAGGATGTGGAGCATTTTGGAGATGTACTGAAGGTGAAAACCTATCAAACCATGACGAAGCTGGAGAAAAATGGGATGTTTGTCTATGAGTCGGTACCGGGAACCAGTGTAACGAATTTTCTGGAGACAGAAGATGGCATCAGCTTTCAGGTGGAAGGGGATGAGGATGCACAGCTGATTGTAGGTCTTCAGGATGAAACAGAATATGAGGTTTTTATAAACGGAGAGAGTATCGGCAGAATGCGTACCAGTCTGGGAGGAAAACTCAATCTCAGTGTAGAGCTTGCCGAAGCCGGTGAAGTCAGTGTGAAAGTGGTGAAGACAGCTACCCCTTAGGAAGTGATAGGGGAGTTACCAAAAGCGGGACAATCATCCTTGGGGGATGTCCCGCTTTTACTATTGTTAAAGGAGCAGAGGGGAAAGGATGGCAAAAGCAAAGAGTACAACGGTATTTTTTTGTCAGGAATGTGGATATGAATCGGCTAAGTGGATGGGGCAGTGTCCAGGATGTCGGGCCTGGAATACGTTAGTGGAGGAACGGGTAACGACAGCCAAAAACAGCAGTAGCAGTATGCAGACTAAGACAGGACTTCGGAAGGCAGAACCTATTCGTTTATCCCAGGTATCCATGGGCAGTGAAGAAAGGATAGGCACAGGAATCGGTGAACTGGATAGGGTATTGGGCGGAGGAGTCGTTCCTGGCTCCCTGACGCTGGTAGGTGGAGATCCGGGAATTGGAAAATCTACACTTTTGCTGCAGGTTTGCCAAAGTATGGCTAACAGAAAATACCAGGTATTGTATATTTCCGGAGAAGAGTCCCTGCGGCAGATTAAGATTCGGGCCAATCGAGTGGGAGAGTTCAGTGACAGTCTTTTGCTGCTGTGTGAGACCAATCTGGATATCATAGAAGAGGTAATACGCAATACACAGCCTACAGTGGTAATTATTGATTCCATCCAAACCATGTATAGTGAGCAGGTATCGGCGGCACCCGGAAGTGTTTCTCAGGTCAGGGAATCCACCAATGTATTTTTACAGCTGGCAAAAGGTCTTACCGTCTCTATTTTTATCGTAGGTCATGTAACAAAGGAGGGAACGGTGGCAGGTCCCAGAGTGTTAGAGCATATGGTGGATACGGTACTGTATTTTGAGGGAGACAGACATGCCTCTTATCGGATTCTTCGAGGGGTAAAAAATCGTTTTGGTTCTACTAATGAAATTGGCGTATTTGAAATGAGGGAGGAGGGACTGCAAGAGGTACAAAATCCCTCAGAATTTATGCTGAATGGCAGACCGGAAGGTGCCAGTGGTTCTATAGTGGCCTGCTCCATGGAGGGAACCAGACCACTTTTGTTAGAGATTCAGGCGTTAGTTTGCAGTAGTAATTTTGGTATTCCCAGAAGACAGGCTACTGGTACTGACTTAAACAGAATGAATCTGCTGATGGCCGTATTGGAAAAAAGGGCAGGTCTGCAGGTATCCTCCTGTGATGCCTATGTTAATCTGGCGGGAGGAATACGGATTGCAGAGCCGGCTATCGACCTGGGAATTGTAATGGCATTAGTCTCCAGTTATAAGGGCAGAGCCATCGACCATAGACTGCTGGTCTTCGGTGAGGTAGGACTGAGTGGTGAGGTAAGAGCGGTAAGTATGGCCGGACAGAGAGTTCAGGAGGCACGGAAGCTGGGATTTAGCTGTTGTGTGGTGCCATCGGTATGTATGGATAGTATCAAGGATATAGATGGGATTAAGGTTATTGGAGTAAAATCTATTCGGGATGCTATTGATCTTATCTAAGGAAATTTTCTCTAAAAAGTGATTTGTATCAAAGATAAGGAAAAAGAGAGATGAAAAAGCTGATTGTATACCTAAAGGATTATAAAAGGGAGACGGTGCTGGCTCCCTTATTTAAAATGCTGGAGGCTTCCTTTGAATTATTGATTCCTCTGGTTA
>JAFXJR010000049.1 GCA_017532145.1 Lachnospiraceae bacterium
AGGAATTCCTGGAAAAGGTGATGAAGAAGGGGCAGACCTTGGGCTTTGATGGCAGAGTGGTTACGACTGCAACAGGTATGGAGCTGGAAAAAGCATTGATAGGAAAGGATATTACCATTCAGTATCAATGTGATTTGGCGGATACTGTGTGGGCAGAGAGACCTGGACTTCCGGCCGGTGAAGTATGGGTAGTGCAGGAAGCAGTGGCAGGAGCTTCTTTGGAAGAAAAACTGGAACAGATAAGAAGAGCCATGGAAAAGAACGGGGCTAATGGTTTTTTCTTAAGCAAGCTGGACGATATTATGTGGACTATGAATATCAGAGGCTGCGATGTAGAGTGCAATCCCGTGGCACTTAGTTACCTTTATGTGTCTGAGAAAGAAACCATACTTTTTATACAAAGCAAGGCACTGAATGAGAAGGTGAGAGAAGATCTGGAAAAGAAAGGGGTACGTGTGGAAGAGTATTCCCATGTGCTGAAGTTTTTTGAACAGTTAACAGAAAAGCAAAGGATTCTGGTGGATAAGCGGTATTGCAGCTATGCTTTTTATAAAGTACTTCAGAATAGTCAGGAACTTGTAGAGGCAAAGAATCCCACGGAGCTTTTGAAGGCAGTGAAAAATCCTACGGAGCTTCGAAATATGCAGGATATTTATCTGAAGGATAGTCTGGCTGTAACAAGGTTTATTTATTGGCTGAAAACACATATAGGAAAGCAGGAGATTACAGAAATAACTGCAGCAGATTATTTGGAGAAGCTACGAAGAGAGATTCCGGAGTTTTTGGATTTGTCATTTCCTACAATAGCAGCTTATAATGCAAATGCAGCTATGATGCACTATGAGGCTACGGATATAAATCATGCGACATTAAAGCCGGAAGGACTTTTGCTCGTAGACTCCGGTGGTCAATATATGGGTGGTACCACGGATGTGACCAGAACCATTGTATTAGGACCGATTTCTGAGGAGATTAAGAAGCATTATACCCTGACCGCAGCAGGTATGCTGCAAATGACCCATGCCAAGTGGTTGTATGGTTGTACAGGTAGGAATTTGGACATTCTGGCACGTCAGCCATTGTGGGAAATCGGTATTGATTATCAATGCGGTACAGGACATGGTGTGGGATATATTCTGAATGTACATGAAGGGCCCCAGAATTTGCGCTGGCGATTTACAGAAGGGATGGCAGAAGCAGTTCTGGAAGATGGCATGGATGTGACCAACGAGCCGGGGGTGTATATTCCGGGAAGTCATGGCATCCGTATTGAAAATGTACTGGTGGTGAAAAAGGCTGAAAAAAATGAATATGGGCAGTTTATGAATTTTGAAACACTGACCTATGTGCCAATTGATTTGGAGGCAATAGAGGTTTCTTGTTTAACAGAATTACAACGAAATTATCTGAATATGTATCATCAAGCGGTATATGAAAAGCTGACTCCTTATCTGTCAGCAGAAGAGCGAGAATGGCTAAAACATCAGACAAGAGAAATTTAATAGAAAAAAATAGAAAATTTATAAATGGATTTATTGACTTTTTTTCTATTCTTCGCGATAATATAC
>JAFXJR010000050.1 GCA_017532145.1 Lachnospiraceae bacterium
GGAGCTGTCAAAAATCACGGATGAGGAACAAATCGTTGTAAGCAGGATAAATCAATTGGATCATCAAAGAAGAGAAGTGGTTCATGATATTGCCAACGTAGTAAACAGGGATGTTGAAGATTTGAAGCTGGCCGCAATTATTCAGATGCTGGAACCCAGACCGACAGAGCAGCAGAAGCTGGCAGAAGTCTATGACAGACTGGGAAAAGCAGTACGCAGAGTGCAGCAGGTGAATATGCAGAATAAGGAGTTGCTGACCAATGCACTGGAGTTAGTAGAATTCGATATGAATGTGCTTCAGGCTGTAAAAACGGCTCCTAAAACTGCAAATTATAATAAGGGCGCACACAGTGCAGGAAGTGTAATAGGAGTCGATAGAAACGGTTTTGATGCAAAACAATAATCCTAAGGAGAGGTGATATCATATGCCATTATTTGGAAGTTTATATATAGGAGCATCTGGTTTACAGACCAGTCAGAATACATTAAATACAACAGCACACAATATGGCCAATGTAGATACTGTAGGATACACCAGACAACAGATTCTGCTTGGCACGAGATCTTTTAATACCTTATCTATTAATGCCTCTGCAATAGCATATCAGCAGTATGGACTGGGAGTATATTATTCTCAGGTAAGACAGGTAAGGGATGAGTTTTTAGATAAAACCTACCGTAAAGAAACGGGACGACTGGGATTCTATGAAATGAATACCCAGGTAATAAAGGAAGTAGAGGATTTATTTGGAGAGTTTCAGGGAGTAGAATTTTCAGAGGCGATTGACGATTTATGGGTAGCTATTCAGGAGCTGGATAAGGATCCCGCCAAGCTGACCAACGAGGGACTGCTGGTCAATCGTTGTGAAGAGTTTCTGAAAAGAGCAGCCCTGGTATATCAGGGATTAAGCGACCAGCAGGACAATCTGAACCTTCTGGTGGAGAGAAATATTAACAGGATTAATGAACTGGGCAAAGAACTGGTTGCATTGAATAAAGAAGTATTGAAGATTGAGGCAGGAGACATTGAGCATGCCAATGATTTAAGAGACAGAAGAAATCTTATTCTGGATGAACTGGGTGAGTTAGGACAGATTAGCTACTATGAGGATTTACATGGTGTTATTACTGTTAAATTTGAAGGAGTGGATTTTGTAAAATCAGAGGCAGCTAACGAGATTCTTCTGCATGAAAATAAAGAAACAGGCTTCTATACACCTTACTGGAAACAGCTGGCTGAGAC
Source organism: Lachnospiraceae bacterium (assembly GCA_017532145.1). Lineage (GTDB taxonomy): Bacteria > Bacillota > Clostridia > Lachnospirales > Lachnospiraceae > Kineothrix. The sequence goes on from JAFXJR010000050.1 coordinate 1,244, forward strand.
CAAGCCCGGACCGGATGGTGAGGAGGTTCTGGATTTGGAAGCCTGCAGATTATATGATCCTACACAGAAGATTTCTACAGAGATGAGTACGGATATCGGTAGCTTAAGAGCGGTATTACTGGCAAGGGGAGAGTACAGAGCTACTTATCAGGATTTACAAAACCCTGATTATTATAATACACATATTTCTCAGTCACTGTTAATGAATGTACAGGCTGAGTTTGACCAGTTGGTATACAAGGTAGCAACGGCAATTAATGATGTAATTGCTCAGGCTGCTGCCAGTGAGCCGGATACCGATTATATGAAGGATGAAAATGGAAATCCTTATCAGGTATTTGAATTAATTTCTCAGAATCCGGATAAAGGCTATAGTATAACGAATATGATAATCAATGATGATTTAAAGAGAGAGCCTTCCAGACTTTCTTTCAGACTGAAGGATGGTTCAGAAGATAAGGAAACCACCAGAAGGCTGGTAGAGGCGTTCTCTGAGGAAGAACATATTCTTAATCCGAATCTCAAGACGAAGACGAATCTGGCAAAATATTATGCAAATCTGGTAGCACAGGTTGCGAATACAGGTGAGGCTAACCGGGAGATTACAGAGGCACAGGAAAGTACGGTAAATGAAACATTTTCAGCAAGAGAGATGATTGTGGGTGTTTCTTCGGATGAAGAGATGGAGTTTATGATTAAATTCCAGAATGCTTTCAATGCATCCAGCAGATACGTTAATGTAATTGACGAAATGATAGAGCATATTTTAAATACATTAGGAAGGTAAGGTGAGACGGGATGCCATCACAATTTTTTGGATTACATATATCATCATCCGGGCTTCGGGCAGCCAATGCAGCTTTAAATACGACAGCACATAATATTTCCAATGTACATACAGAAGGGTACAGCAGACAGGAATCCACCAGAGAAGCAAATAAGGCTCTTAGAGTGTTTGCTACCTATGGATGTGCCGGTGCCGGTGTGGATACTATATCAATTGAACGTGTACGTGACCAGTTCTATGATATCAGATTCCGTGATAACAATTCTACCTTGGGAGACTATGATATAAAGAGATATTATACAGATATTATTCAGCAGTATCTGGATGATGATGAAAGTACCGGATTTGGTACGATTTATAACGAATTTTTTGCCACCTTGGAAACGGTAACAACCAATTCCAGCAGCACGGATGCAAAGGCTCAGTTTATTGCAGCAGCCAATAAGATGACTGAGTACTTTAATAATACAGCAGGTAATTTCCAGCAGCTGCAGAAGGATTTAAATGAAGAAATTAAAATAAGAATAGAAAGAATTAATGCAATTTCTGTAGAGATTGCTACCTTAAATCAGCAGATTAATGTTATTGAGTTAAGTGGTGGAATCGCTAATGAGTTAAGAGATAAAAGAGACTTGATGCTGGATGAACTGTCTGAAATGGTGGATGTGGAAACAGAGGAAACGGCTGTTACCGATTTGAATAATCCGGACAGAGAGACTGGCGGAACACGATTTGTGGTAATGATTGCCGGTGGACAGACTCTGGTAAGTGGTGAAGATTATAATGAGTTGGAAGTACGTTCCAGAGGAGCAGATGAAAAGATAAACCAGACGGATGCAGACGGTCTGTATGATATTTACTGGGATAATGGCAATGATTTTAATTTAAATAATGCAGTAATGAGAGGTTCTCTTAAGGGACTGCTTGTTATGCGTGATGGCAATAATAACCAGGGATTTGTAGGTAGAGTCAGCAATGTAACCAGAGGAGTCCAGGGGGCAGTGGTAGAGGTAAGTGTATCCGAAAGCTATCTGTTGGATATGAATAAATTAAGTCTGTCTGACACAGGCGGAAGCATTGTGATTGGTAATACAAAGTATTATTATGATTCCTGGGAATTTGACCCTGCCACCTCAACTTATAGTTTTGCCATTGATGAAGGAAAGTCAGGAGCTACTGTTACCTTGTCCCAGCTTTCCAAAGAAGTGGAAATCGGAGGTAATATTAACAACCAGGGAATCCCTTACTATTTGTCACAGATGAATGAGTTTGTTCGTGCTTTTTCTGCTAAGGTAAATGAAATTTTTATGAGTGGCTATGACTATTATGGTAATCTGGGAGAAATGTTCTTTACTGCCAGAAAGCCTGTAGCTGGCGATATAGTAAATGACAGCCAGTATACCATTGCAGATTTCCAGGATGCTAACGGCTACTATGAGATGACAGCTTTCAATATTCAAATTAATGATGCATTGTTGGATAATGTAGATTTATTGGGAACCAGGTCGAGTGCAGATGTGGGTGTGGAGGAATTTGGCAAAGTAACTGAGCTGATAGAGACGTTGAAGGATAAGGATAAATTCAGCTTCCGTAATGCTACAGCCGGTGAATTCCTTCAGTCGATTCTTTCTGATGCAGCATTAAATGCAGGTAATGCTCAGGCATTTTATAATACCTATTATGGTATTGCAGTAACGATAGAGAATCAGAGAATGTCTATCTCAGCAGTAGATGAGGATGAGGAAGGTGTCAACATGGTAAAATTCCAGAATGCTTATACCCTTTCCTCTAAGATGATTCAGACACTGACAGAGGTTTATGACCGATTGATTCTGGAAACCGGTGTATAATCGCCAAATATGCAGAAAACGGAAAAGATTCTAACCCATCAACGGCTTCTGGCTTCATCGGAAGCTGTTGATGAAGCATAGAGATACATGGAGGATGAAAAACCGATGAGAATGACGAATAAAATTATGCAGAATAATTCCCTGCATAATATCAATAATAATAAGATACTGCAGGATAAATTGAATACACAGATGTCTACCGGAAAGAAGCTGACCAGACCTTCCGATGATCCGGTAGTGGCAATTCGTGCATTGAGATTACGTAGTGATGTTTCCCAGATTGTTCAGTTTTATGAGAAGAATGCACCGGATGGAGAAGCCTGGATGAAGGTGACGGGAGATGCCCTGAATACCACCACAGACGTTATCAATGGGATGATTGAGCAGGCTACCAGGGGTGCCAACAAGGATATGGGATATGAAGATCTGGATATTATCGTAACTCAGCTGAGAGAACTGAAGGAGGAGTTTTATGCTACAGGAAATGTAGACTTTGCCGGAAGATATGTATTTACCGGATTTAGAACCGATACTCCTTTAACCTATACAGAAGAAGCTGTACAGGATTTCCAGATTACAGAGAAGCTGACTCCTGAAGCAATTGATACCATCAACTATACCACAATTGGTAATCTGGATGGATTGAGTGATGTAAATTATGATCCTACTGCTGGAATAGGAGAGGATCAGAATAACATAAAAAATGCGGATATTTACCGTATTCGTTTATCCTATGATCAGATAAAGGACACCGTTCCTACAGTACAGCAGGTAACGGATCCGACAACGATTCCTCCTACTACTGCAGATTTGATTCCGGCAGGAAATATTACCGTTGTTTCCTCAACTGCAGATCCTAATCCTTATGAGTTAATTCAGCAGCAGCCGGGGAATGCTATTCTGATTCCAGAAACAGGAGAGCTGCTTGTAGGAACAGATTTGTATGAAAATACTCTTAAAAATTTACCGGTAGATACACAGATGAGAATTACTTATGAGAAGGATGACTGGAAGGTGGGGGATATGAGACCTCAGCATTATTTTGAATGTACTGATAAGACAGATCCGGCTAAAGTAATCAATTATAATTTTGCAAAGGACAATACAGTAGACCCTCCCCTGGAGTATATTTCCATGGATGGTGTAAAGCAGATTATTGAATACGATGTAGGCTACAATCAGAAGGTTCGTATTAATACTACAGCAGATGAAGTCTTTACGTTAAATATGGATCGTAACATAGACGATATGGAAAAAGCCATGTCTGAGCTGCAGACGATTGACTTTACCAGAAATGAACTGTCTACCATGCTGAAGAATATGAAGGAAGGCGATCCGGGCTATGACAACCTGAAGGCTACCTATGAAGCAGCAGATAAGGCTTATACCTATGTTCGTGAAAATGTACAGAAAATGTTTGAAGGATTGATTTCAAAGGTACAGTCCAATCTGGATACTACCAGTGTAGCTATTACAGATAATGGAACAAGAGCCAGCCGTCTGGATTTGATAACCAATCGTTTGATGACACTGAAGACTACCTTTGAAACTCTGCAGTCTACTAATGAGGATATAGATATTACAGAGGCAACGATTAAATTGACCAGTGCCAGCTATACCTATCAGTCTGCATTGATGGCGACTGGTAAGATTTTACAGAATTCATTGATGAATTACATTTAGGGGTGAGACGAACCATGACAATAACAACAAAAGTATTTGGGGAAGTGACGATTGAGGATGACAGAATCATTTCTTTTCCTAATGGTATCATTGGATTTCCTGATTTGACTGATTTTGCCATGATTCATGACGAAAAGGATGATTTGAGTACAATTCATTGGCTGCAATCTCTGCAGGAGCCTGCCTTTGCCCTTCCGGTAATGGATCCGTTGATTGTAAAAGAGGATTATAATCCTGAAGTAGATGATGAGGTACTAAAGCATCTGGGTGAGTGGAAGCCGGAGGATATTCTGGTAATGGTTACTGTGACAATTCCTCAGGATTTGGAGAAAATGAGTGTCAATCTGAAGGGTCCGATTATTATCAATGCAGAAAACAGGAAGGCTTGTCAGGTAATTATAGAGGGAGACAACTATAAGGTGAAGTTTCCTATCTATGAGATACTTCAGGCAAGGAAAGCGGAGGAGTAGATGTTAGCTTTATCAAGAAAGAAGAATGAAGCCTTGATTATCAACAACAATGTGGAGATTACCGTTCTTGAGATTAAAGGTGAGCAGGTAAAGATAGGCATTACGGCACCAAAGGATGTTCCGGTTTATAGAAAAGAAGTATATGTTCAGATTCAAAATGCCAACAAAGAAGCAGTAGATACTGATAGTATAGAGGCATTAAGAAAGATGTTTGGATAAGAAGCGTGGCAGACTGTATCGTTGAAGTGCAGCCTGCCCTTTCTTTGGTTAATGGGACTGTCGCACAGTAAAAATTTTCTACAGTATTGATTCAAAGACTGAATAGTTATGGTCAGTTTCTTAAAAAAAGCTAAATATTTAGTAATTTTATCCGATATATTAAGTAGACGTGTATGAAAAGTTTCTTTCATTCAGTATCAGCTGATTTATGAAACACAGAAAATTAAAATATCACATGGAGGTGATTAGAATGGCTATTGAACCATTAGGAAGTATGATGACGATTCAGTCACAGTCGGCTTCGAAGCCGGTTGAGACAAAACCTGCTACGGGAAACACGGAGGTTTCCACCCCGGCACAGGCAGCAAATGTGGACCCGGTTACAGTATCTGTTCAGAAAGTGGAGAATAAGGATGGACAGAATGCCGGAAGTCAGGGAAATGAACAGCAGGCTCAAAATGAGCAGCAGGTTCCCAATGAACAGCTGAAAAAAGCAGTGGAGCAGATGAACAAGAATATGACCCATGCACATGCTGTATTTGGATTCCATGACAAGACGAACCGTGTAATGATTAAAATTGTGGACAAGGATACGAAAGAAGTAATCAGAGAATATCCGCCAGAGGAGACTTTGGATATGATTGCCAAGGTATGGGAGCTGGCAGGAATCCTTGTAGATGAAAAGAGATAGGAGGAAAGCGTATGCCTATTAGAATAACAGGAATGAATTCTGGTTTGGATACAGAAGCAATTATCACAGAATTATCCAAGGCTCAGAAGACGAAGGTAGATAAAGTAAAGAAAGAGCAGACTGCATATGAGTGGAAGCGGGATGCATGGAAGGATTTGAATTCCAAGATTTATAAGCTGTTTAACACTACGGTAAACAATCTGCGAATGGAAAGCAACTTTGCAAAGAAGACAACAGATGTTTCTGATTCTTCTGTAGCAGAGGTGGTAACAGGCGGAAATGCAATGTATACTGCTCAGGATTTGGAGGTTGAACGTCTGGCAACTTCTGGCTATCTGACTGGTGGAGAACTGGCAGATACCACCAAGAAGACTACAAAGTTATCAGAATTAGGAATTACAGTAGGTGAGAAGATTACAGTAAAATCAGGCAGTAAGCAAACGGAGATAGAGATTACAGACAGTATGACTATCGAAAGTTTTGTAAATGCATTAAAGGGAGCTGGTTTAGAAGCTAACTATGATGCAAACTACAGAAGGATACATATTGCAGCAAAAGACAGTGGCTCAGCTAATGACTTTGAACTGTCCAGTACAGGAAATGCATTAGATACATTAAAAATTTCAGATGCTACTGCTGCTAATAGAATAAAGGGAGAAAACGCAAGACTGACCCTGAATAATGTAGCATATGAATCCGACAGCAATACCTTTGAAATCAACGGTTTAACCATCACAGCTAAAGCAGCTGGTACAGCGACTATGACCACCAGACAGGATACTGATGGCATCTATGATATGATCAAAAACTTCTTCAAGGAGTATAATGGTCTGATTAACGAAATGGATAAGCTGTATAATGCAGAGTCTACCAAGGGCTATGAGCCTCTGACCGATGAGGAGAAAGCAGAGCTGAGTGATGATGAAGTAAAGAAGTGGGAGACAAAGATTAAGGATTCTATCTTAAGAAGGGATTCCAACCTGTCCTCTATTTCTACAGCAATGAAGAATATTATGCTGCAAGGTGCTACAGTAAATGGCAAGCAGATGTATCTGTCTGACTTTGGTATTGAGACCTTGGGTTATTTCAGTGCAGAAAAGAATGAGAAAAATGCTTACCATATTGATGGAGATGCAGATGATGCAGCAGTAAGTGCGAAGGAAGATAAGCTGAAGGCGGCGATTGCTTCCGATCCTGATTCCGTGATTTCCTTCTTCTCACAGTTAGGTCAGAATCTCTATACAGAGATGAATAACCAGTCCAGAAGTATTGATGGTGTCAGAAGCTTTGGATCCTTCTATGATGACAAGCGTATGCTGGAAGAGTATAACAGCTTTGCATCAAAGATTAAAAAGCAGGAGGCTAAGTTGACGGCTTTCCAGGATAGATGGTATAATAAGTTCACTGCAATGGAAACCGCATTAGCAAGACTGCAGTCTAATCAGAATGCAGTATCAGGCTTATTTGGAGGAATGTAAAATATGGCTCTGCCAAATGGATATGAACAATACAGTAAAAATAAAGTGATGATGGCCACACCGGCTGAATTGACACTCATGCTCTATGAGGGCGCAATCAAATTTTGCAATATTGCTATTATGGGTGTGGAGCAGAAGGATATCGAAAAAGCTCATACGAATATTTTAAAGACGGAGAGAATTATTCAATATTTGAGACAGACCCTGGATATGAAGTATCCGGTAGCGCAGGATTTTGAGAATATTTATGTGTATTTGCATCAGCGTTTGGTAGAGGCAAATCTGAAAAAGGATAAAGATATCCTGGAGGAAGTCTGTGAACACCTTAGGTCTGTAAGGGATACATGGGTGGAAGTAATCCGGATCAACAAGGAAAAGGGCTTGATATGATTGAAAATTATCTGCAGGTTTTAGAGGAAAGTACCCATAAGAAGCTGGAAGTATTACAAAAAATTGAAGCGTTGAACAAGAAGCAGGAGACTCTGTTAAAGGAGGAGCCTGTGGATGAAGAGAGCTTTGATTCCAGCATAGAGGAAAAGGGAAGACTGATAGACGAATTGAATGAGCTGGACAAGGGATTCGAGCTTCTTTATGAGAATATTCGCCAGCAGCTTCTGACAGGTAAGGATCAGTATAAGGAACAGATTAAGCGTCTTCAGGAGTTGATTAACCAGGTAACAGCTAAAAGTGTATCGATTCAGGCACAGGAAGCCAGAAATAATCAGCTGGCAGAGAATTTTTTTGCCCGCAGTAGAAGGGAATTGGAGAAGGGAAGACGAAGCTCCAAGGCCACACTGGATTATTATCGCAGCATGAATAATACCCAGTCTGTAGCTCCTCAGTTTATGGACAAAAAAAAATAAAAAAATATTATTTTAGCTATAAAGTATTAAAAAAAGTTTCCGATATATATAGCAAGTAAACAAAATATTACTTAGAAACATAATATCCGACAGGGAGCGCGCGACCCTTAGGATGTTATCAAAAAAATGAGCGGCATGGATGCCGCCAGATATTCAAGGAGGAATATGTTATGATAGTACAACACAATCTTACAGCTATGAACGCTAACAGAATGCTGGGTATCACAGTTAAGAGCCAGGAGAAGCAGACAGAGAGACTGTCTTCCGGATACAAGATCAACCGTGCAGCAGACGATGCAGCTGGTCTTTCTATCTCCGAGAAGATGAGACGTCAGATCAGAGGTCTTGATCAGGCTTCTACAAATGCTCAGGATGGTATCTCTTTAGTACAGGCTACAGAAGGTGCTTTGAACGAAGTATCTGATATGCTTCAGAGAATGAACGAGCTGACAGTTAAGGCTGCTAACGGTACTTATACTACAACTCAGAAGCAGTACATCGCTGACGAAATCAACCAGTTGATTTCCGAAATCGACAGAATCGCTTCCACAACCAAGTTCAACGATGTTAAGGTTCTGAATGGTAGCACATCTTCCATCACTCTTCAGGTTGGTAATGAGCATGGCGAGACAATGTCTATCGCTCTGGGTGCTACATACGCTACAAACATCGGTCTGACATCTAAGGTTGACTGGTCTTCTGCTACAACAGCATCTGCAGTTTCTACCTTCATCGACAAGGTTAAGGATGCTATGGAGAAGGTTGCTTCCAAGCGTTCAGCTCTGGGTGCAGTTCAGAACCGTCTGGATCACACAGTTAACAACTTGGATAACATCGTTGAGAATACACAGGCAGCTGAGTCTCGTATCCGTGATACAGATATGGCTAAGTCCATGGTTGTATACTCCAACAATCAGGTTCTGGTTCAGGCAGGTCAGGCAATGCTTGCTCAGGCTAACCAGATTAAGCAGGGCGTATTGTCCTTACTTCAGTAAGATTCCATTTTTGAAAATGGTTCATAAGAGAGCGGATGAATGTCCGCTCTCTTATTTTGTAATAGGATTCAATAAATGTGGTATATAACTCTTGGATTTAGCTATGAGGAGCGTCAATAAAAAATATATTGAGGATATAAGAAACAGATGAAGATTTTATATATAACATGGGATAGTTTTGGCAGTGAGGATATAGGTTTAGAATTTAAACGTCGAAACTATGAAATAGATGAAGTTTGGATTAATGCAAAAGAAGATACTTATTCTAATAGACAACTGGAGAAAAAAATTATACACTATTTACAGCAGAAACCATATGATTTTGTGTTTTCCTGGAACTATTTTCCCAGTGTAGCGGTAGCCTGTCATACATGTAAAATTAAGTATGCAGCATGGATATATGATAGTCCGCTCCCATCTTTATGGCATTCTTCAGTAACCTTACCCACCAATTATATATTTATCTTTGATAAGGCTGACTATTTACAATTAAAGCAGAAAAATATTAATACAATATATTTTTTACCACTGGCAGCTAATGTTGATCGATACGATTCCTATCAAATGGACAAGGAAATAGAAGAAATTTACAGCGTACCTATTTCTTTTGTTGGTTCTACCTATATGGAAAGCAGATATCAGGGCTATAGAAGATTTCAAAAACTGGACGATTACACTAAGGGTTATGTAAACGGATTATTAAATGCACAGAAGCTAATCTATGGTGGATTTATTTTAGAGGATTTACTGCAACCGGAAATTATTGAAGAAATGCAGCAGGTTTATCCCATTCAGTTAAAGGAGGAATTGGGATATAGCTATGCAAAGCACTATGGTCAGATAGTATTAGCTATCCAGCTGACAGGAATGGAGAGAAAGGAAATCCTGGAAGTTCTTTCAGAAAAGTACAAGTTATATCTATATACCAGAAAGAAAACGCCTTGGCTGCCTTATGCAGTGAATAAGGGAAGGGCAGGGCATTGGAAGGAATCCTGTTTTATTTTTCGATGTTCAAAGATTAATCTCAATATTACCTTGCGTTCTATTAGAACAGGTATTCCATTACGGGCATTTGAGATTATGGGAGCAGGAGGATTTTTACTGACCAATTATCAGGAGGATTTTTTTGATTTCTTTGAGCCGGGTGTGGATTTTGTATATTATACTGGTTATGAGGATTTATTACAGAAAACAGAGTATTATCTGACTCATGAGGAAGAGAGGCAGCGTATTGCCCGTAGTGGCTATGAAAAGGTAAAGAAGTATCATACTTATCAAAAACGATTGGATACCATTCTGGAGATGATGAACAAATAGTGAAGCGGATTGCGAATATCCGGTTTGACAGGAATAACAGGAGAGCAGGATATGATCGGGGTAAACAGCAGCGTGATGAATTTAATGGAAAAGGTGAGGGGGGCCATAAAAAATGGCAGAATTACAGCAGAGAATTTTCCGCTGGAGGATATCCTGAGCCTTATTGAGGATACCATGGGTAATTCCTTTTGGAATTGTGTGGGGAGAAAGAATAACCAGGGATTTGCCGGTATGCCTCAAATCTATGGAGAGTGTCTGTTGGATGCACTTAGCAGAAAGGATATGATGGGATGTGAGCGTATTCTGCGGTTATTCCAAACCAGCTATTTGGCCTTTTATACAGCGATGGCAGAGGACGAGAAGGCTTTTCGCCAAAGACCCTATCGTAAAAGAATTTTGGAATTGGGAGCAGGAGGTGCTCAGCTACAGGCCAGATTGCATATGCAGCGTCAGAGTGAAAATCGTGAGATAGAAGATATGCAGTTAGGGGAAGGAAAAGGTGTGGTCTACACATTTTTGTCAGGTGTGGGAGAACCACAGCAGCCATCAGAGGTCAATCGGGAATTGGAGTATTTATGTTTTACTGACCAGAAGGATAGATGGGGAAAACAAAATGGTGTATGGAAATATCAGCCAATAGAAAATCCTGAGCAGCTGGAAAAAAGACAATTAAAATATAAGTATATGATCATGGCACATAAAATATTATCTGATTATGACTACAGCATATGGATAGATCCTACGATTAGAATTACAGGTGACCTGTTAAATTTTAGTCGTATCTATGGAGGAGGACACAGCTTTTTGGGATTTTTGCAGACGAGAGACGACTGCATTTATCAGGATACTTTGCTGACGGATATGGTGGATGACGATATTAATATTTCTATTCGTAAAAGGATGCTGCAGTATCAAAAGGAAGGGTATCCGGAGTATAATGGGTTGTTGGATAGCCGAGTGATGATAAGGAAGCATCGAGAAGAAAAGGTCTGCAGGGTTATGGAGGAATGGTGGCAGGAGTGCCGGGATTCCGGATGGATTTGTGAAGGAATCTTTAATTATTCGGCATGGAAGCAAGGATATTTATTTTCCATTTCTAATTTGTTTTTAGATGATAATATCTATTTTAAAAATAGTGAAATGGATTTGGATATTAATGATGATTATTATTAAGGCTTAAGTGATAGAGATAATTGGATATATATACAAGAAATAGCGGTAAGAAAGGTGTAGATGACGTGGAAACTTTTGATAGGGATTTTTTTGCGGATGAATGGAGAGAAGGACATTTTGTAGAAGAAAAAATGAAGCGTATCTGGGCAGCACAGATTGAGGTTCTGGCTGAGGTGGATAGAATTTGTCAAAGGAATGGTATTCAATATTTTGCAGATAGTGGAACTTTATTGGGAGCTGTACGTCATAAAGGCTTTATTCCCTGGGATGATGATACCGATATAGCCATGAAGAGAAGGGATTACCAGAGATTTGTTGAAATTGCCTCTAAGGAGCTGCCAAAGGAATGGCGTTTGGATCATCCCTTATTAAGAAAAAGCTGGAAATACTCCTTTTCCCGTGTTCTCAATGGTTCAAAAATCCGATTTGATAAGGAGTATATGGAAAGATTCCATGGCTGTCCCTATGTAGTGGGTGTAGATATATTTCCTATAGATAACCTGCCTGAATCGGAAGAGGAAAGAGAAGTAATCTTTCCCATTTTGAAAGCAATCCTAAGTACAATCTATGCCATTAGACATGGAAAAAAGGAAGCAGCAGAAGATGCTATGCTTTCCATTGAAGAAACTTGCAGAGTAAAGCTGGATAGAGAAGGAGATGTACGTCTCCAGCTTTGGCAGCTTTTTGAAAAAATGAGTACTCTGTATCAGGAGTGGGAGGTAAAGGAGCTGGTGCAGATTATCTGGTGGATGGATTTGAACAGACCTTATTTTTTCAAAAAGGAATGGTATGAAAAAAGTATATTAATGCCTTTTGAAAATATCATGATTCCCGTACCCGGTGACTATGACCAGGTACTGAGAGTAATGTATGGAGACGACTATATGACTCCCAAAAAGGATTGCAGCTGCCATACAGAGGCATTTTATGTAAGACAGGATGAAATAATAAAGGAAATGAGAGGAAAGTGAAAAACAGATGCAGGCATTAATATTGGCTGCCGGAATGGGGCAGCGAATGGGAAAATATACAGAGAATCACACAAAATGTATGGTGTCTGTTGCTGGAAAGACGATACTGGAACGGTTGATTGATTCGATTAAGTATGCAGGAATTGAAAAGCTGGTTATGGTAATTGGTTACGAAGCAGAAAAGCTGCGGGAATATATCGAAGAAAGAGACTTTGGTCTTAGTATTGAATATGTCTATAACTATGATTATAAAACCACAAACAATATCTATTCTTTGTATTTGGCCAGAGAGTATCTTAAGAGAGACGATACTATTCTGTTAGAGTCAGATTTACTTTTTGACCGGGAAATCGTCAGAAAAGTAGTAAGTCAAAAACAGCCCAATATGGTAGTGGTTGCCAAATACGAGCATTGGATGGATGGTACGGTAGTCGTATTGGATGAAAAAAAGAATATTATGGATTTTATCAGTAAGACTGATTTCCGGTACGATGAGGCACATAGCTATTATAAGACGGTAAATATTCATAAATTCAGCAAGGAATTTTCAGACAGGCAGTATATCCCGTTTTTAGAGGCGTATATCAAGGCTTATGGAGTAAATCAGTATTATGAGCAGGTATTGAAAATCTTTGCCCACATCCATCATTCAGAGCTGAGTGCCTATGTGCTTCAGAATGAAAAATGGTATGAGATAGACGATGCACAGGATTTGGATATTGCAGATACCATGTTTGCAGAGGATAATAGAATATTGGAACGGTATGAGGAGCATTTTGGAGGCTACTGGCGGTTTCCCAGGATGAAGGACTACTGTTATCTGGTAAACCCATACTATCCGCCCAAGAAGATGATGGATCAGATGGTCTATTTCTGGAGAGAATTGCTGGTACAATATCCTTCCGGGATGAATATACAAAAGTTGAATGCAGGCAGTATGTTTGATATAGATGAGGAGTATCTGCTGGTAGGAAACGGAGCCGCAGAGCTGATTAATGTATTGGGTAAAACTCTACAGGGCAGGTTATCCGTATGTATACCTACCTTTAATGAGTATATTCGATGCTTTACTCAATGCCAGATTCGTGAAATAGATAATGCAGGAAATGGATATCAGTATTGTCTACAGGATTTATTAGAGGAAACCAAGCATACTGACCATCTGTTATTGATTAATCCGGATAATCCCAGTGGCTCTTTTCTATGTCGTGACGAAGTAATTCAGTTGTTGGATGTCTGTGAAAAAAAGGGAGTCAACCTGATTGTGGATGAATCCTTTGGAGACTTTGCAGAAGAAGAATTACGTTATACTTTGTTAGATGAGGCAGTAATGAAAAAATACAGCAGACTGGTGGTAATAAAAAGTATCAGTAAATCTTATGGTGTGCCAGGACTGCGTTTAGGAGTAATGGCAACAGGAAACAGCGGCTTATTGGAGGAAATCAGAACGAGGCTGGCTATATGGAATATCAACTCCTTTGCAGAATACTATCTGCAGATTCAAAGACTGTATAAAAACAGCTATAAAGAAGCCTGTAACCAAATTGCTTTACAAAGAAAGAAGCTGCAGCAGCAGTTGAAGGAAATTCCGGATTTGAAAGTCTATCCTTCTCAGGCAAATTACATTATGTGTGAACTAAAAGGGCGACTGACCTCCACAGAGCTGGCCACTTTATTAGTGAAAAATGAGAATATATTAATTAAGGATTTATCAGGAAAAAAAGGATTTCAGGGGAAATCCTTTATCCGGCTTGCCGTAAAAAATGAAGAGGATAATCAGGTGCTTTCTTCGGCAATCAGGAGGATTATTTGTAACTATTCAGCAGGTCTGCACACTTGCTGTGCTGACCGTACGAAAATGTAATTGCAGCGAGCAAAAATCCTATCGTCATAGGCGATTTTCATGGATTTTTGTATCGTAACGGTGAAGCTACTGAACAGTTACGATTATCTTGGAAAAACGGGAGGATACAGGAATGGAAGAGAAAAAAAGAGTCTATGGAAGACCTGTGGAGATTAACCAGGAAGATGTAAAGAATTTATATATTAATCGCTCCAAAAAGAGTGAAACCATCCATGTGGATGCACCTACAGTACTCAGCAGTGATAAAAATCCGGAGCATATTAACATATGGACCGAGAGAGAGGTGGAGCATTGTCTGCCTTATCTAAAGCTGGATAAGGGAGAAAGTGTGCTGTTGGAGCTTGGATTTGGAACAGGCAGAATGACCCGATATATTGCCCCACAGGTAAAACAATATGTAGGTATCGATTATGTACAGGAGTTTTCTGATATTGTAGGCCACAGGACGGATATGGATTTTCAGGATAGTATGCAGTTTTTGACTATGTCCTTCCAAGAGTTTCTGGAGCAGAGAAAAATATTGAATATGCCTGAATTTAATCGTTTCTTCGTTTCCGGTGGAGTGTTTATGTATATTAATGACAGGGAACTGGAGTACTGTATGGAGCAGCTGGCAGATTGTTTGCAGGAAAAGGCACTTCTCTATCTTTCAGAGCCTATTGCAAGGGAGGAGCGTTTAACTTTAAAGCAATTTTATTCTGATGCTATGGCAGAGGAATACAGTGCTATTTACAGAACCGATCAGGAGTACCAGAAGCTGTTTGAGGTATTCTATCAAAGAGGTTTTCAGCTAAAGGTAAGTGAGCCTCTGTTTGATGTGGATATTAAGGGAAGAAAAGAAACGGTACAGTGGGTTTATGTCCTGGAACGGGAATAGATGGCAGAATAAGTGTTTCGGTGTACTAAAGTGGAAGGGGATTTCCTTGTGAATATCTGCTTTGACAGACGAAATAGATAAAGAATAAGAAAGAGAGAAGAAAAATTGAAGGTATTGATTTTAGAATGGGATAGCTTTGGACATGAGTATATGTTGGAAGCCTTTCAGCAGGAGGGCTGTCAAACGGATTCCTTTCCATGGCCTTTTGGGGAGGAGGCAATGCGGGAAAATCCGGAATTGGAGAAAAAACTGTCCAATGTTCTGGAACAAAAAAATTACCATTTTGTTTTTTCTTTTAATTTTTTTCCGGTAGCAGCTAAGGTATGCTATCAGCAGGGAACCCGATATGTATCCTGGGTATATGATTCCCCATTTTTGCTGATGTATTCTAAGCATACAGGTTATAGCACCAATCAAATCTATGTATTTGATCAGTCTGTGGTAAAGGAGTTTAGAAAGCAGGGTTATCATCAGGTCAGCTATCTTCCCATGGCTGCTCCGGTGGAGTATTATGACAGGTTGAATCAGAGAAAAACAGAGGAAGAAAGGTATCAGTCGGATATTAGCTTTGTCGGCTCTACCTATGGAGAAACAAGGAATGACTTTTATACCTATCTGGAAAAGATGGATACCTATACAGCAGGCTATCTGCAGGCAGTAATGAATGCTCAGAGGGAGGTAGTGGGGGCTTCGATTTTAGAGGAGAGTCTGACGGAAGATATTTTAAACCGGTTAAGAAAGGTTTGTCCCATGAAAAAGGAAGAAGATGAGTGGGAATCGGATGCCTGGTTGTATGCCAACTATTTTCTGGCCAGAAAGCTGACTGCTCAGGAGAGGACAGACCTTTTACAGAGACTGGCTCAGGAGCAGGAAGTAAAGCTGTATACACCGGAGGAAACGAACCTGCCCGGAGTGACCAACTGTGGACCGGTAGAATATCTGACGGAGATGCCTTTGGTATTTAAGCATTCTAAGATTAATCTGAATATTACGCTAAGAAGTATTCGTACAGGTATTCCTCTGAGGGCTATGGATATTATGGGTTGCGGGGGATTTCTGCTGACGAATTTTCAGGAGGATTTTTTAGAGCATTTTGAGCCGGGAACAGACTATGTTTATTACACCGACCAGGAGGATTTGGCGAATAAGGCAGCCTATTATCTGGAGCATGAGGAGGAAAGGCTGACTATTGCCAGAAATGGTTATGAAAAGATAAAAGCTTTCCATACCTACCGACACAGAGCCAGAAAAATTCTGGAGGATATGTTAATTTTAGAGACAGTCTTAAATGATAGAATCCTGGAGCTGGAGGAAATTCATCGTAAGCAAGGCGGATGCTGGTATGAGATGAAGATAGATTGGGAGCAGTTAGATGATAGTAGTCTGGTACAGGAGACGGAAAAGCAGATGCTGTGGATGGCACAGGAAAAAGAGACGCTTTTTCAATTAAGAGACTGTCTGATGGCTCTGGCAGAGGATGCACTCAAAGTAGGGGGAGAGGAAAACTATGACCGCTTGGTGGATTACTTTAATAAAAATAAAGTAAAGACGCTTTATGTGGTTTTTTCCGAAGTTTTTTATCTTTATCTCTTTGTGCAGCTGTATCAGTTGGAAAAGCAGGCAGGAATGGCATATACAATTAGTCAATATTCTTCCTGTCAGGAATTGATACGGGTATATAGAGAATTGACTTTCTATTTAAGAAGGCTGGACAGTAGACTGGGTGCAGAATATCAAAAGGAGATTTTTCAGTTTTTGAAAAAGGAAAAGCTTTCACCGACAGCTCTTATGCTGATGTTAAGGAGTAATTCCAGTTTGGAAGCAGATATCATAGAAAGAAAGCTGAAGGAGTATCCCTATGGATGAAAATAAGATTTGTTTTATTTCCTGTGTAAATGATGCGACAGATTATGAAGAAAGTCTGTTATATATACGGAATCTGCTGGTACCTGAGGGGATGGAGGTAGAGCTGCTGGAAATCAGGGAGGCTGCCTCCATGACAGGCGGATATATGGAAGGAATGCAGGCCAGTAATGCCAAATACAAGGTATATATGCATCAGGATGTAAGGATTATCCACCCCTGTTTTATTCACAATATGCTTCAGATTTTCCGGGCGGACAGACAGAATGGAATGATAGGAATGATTGGCTGTCTCAGATTGCCAGCCGATGGAATCATGTGGCATGGGGAAAGAATAGGAAGTTCATTTAACAGTGAAGAAAATCTTCAGGAATATCTGGTGGAAAGAGATGGATGGCAGGAGGTGGAAGCCATTGATGGTTTTTTAATGGCTACACAATATGATTTGCCTTGGAGAGAGGACATTTTTGATGGCTGGGATTTTTATGATGTTTCTCAGTCATTGGAGTTTCTCAAACAGGGCTATCGGGTAGTAGTTCCTCTAAATGGAGATTGGGTAGTACACGAGGAAAAAGCAAATCCCTCTCTTTGGAATTATGACAAATACAGAAGGATATTGCTGGAAAATTATTCAGATATGTTAAAAGCATACAGAAAGGGATAACAGAAGGTGGATACCATGCGTATTTTATTTGTAGAGTGGAAAAGTCTGTGTCAGAAGGATATGGCAGAGGAGTTTACCAGACGGGGATGGACGGTAGACTATTATCAATTTCCCAGAGATAAGGAAAATACCCGTTTGAATAAGGAACTGGCAGAGCAGCTGCTGCGGGCAATGGCAGGAAAAAACTATGATTTTGTCTTTTCCTTTAATTATTTTCCGGTGATTTCCTTAGCCTGCAATGCCTGTCAGGTAAAATATGTGTCCTGGACCTTTGATAGCCCTTTTATCCAGCTATATTCCAATACGATAAATTTTCCCTATAATTATGTATTTATTTTTGATAAGGGAACCTGTGAAGATCTTTGGTGCCAGGGAGTAGAAACGGTATACTATCTGCCTATGGCAGCTCCGGTGGAAAGGTATGATCAGTATCTTCTGTCACAGGAGGTACAAAGGAAGTATCAGACAGAGATTGCCTTTATTGGCTCTACCTATCAGGAAAAAAAGAATCAGTTTTATGAAAAATTGGAGGGAATTGATCAACATACCAGAGGATATTTGGAGGGCTGTCTGGCTGCACAAAAGCAGTTGTATGGAAGCTTTATCTTAGAGAGACTGTTAAAGCCGGATGTGATGAAGGAATTGATGAGAGTCTGCCCCTTGTCTGTCAATGAGGATGGATTTGAGAGGCTGGAATGGGTATATGCCCATTATTTTCTGGCCAGGCAGATTACCGCCAGAGAGCGTTCAGAGGTTTTGGAGGCTTTATCCGGGCAGCATAAGGTAAGACTCTATACCTACGAGCAGACTCCTCATCTACCCCGTGTAGAAAACTGTGGTTCAGCAGAGCCATTGCAGGAGGCTTCTGTTATCTATCGCTGTGCAAAAATTAACCTGAATATATCTCTTCGCAGTATTTTGACAGGGATTCCCCTAAGATCCTTTGAGGTAATGGGAAGCGGAGGCTTTTTGCTGACTAATTATCAGCAGGATTATCTGGAGCATTTTGTGCCGGGAGAAGACTTTGTCTATTACGAAAGTCAGGATGATTTGCTGGAGAAGGCAGAGTATTATCTCTCTCATGAGAAGGAAAGAAAAGAGATTGCCCGGAATGGCTATGAGAAAATAAAGGCAGAGCATACCTTTAAGCATCGGGTAGATGAAATACTAGAGGTAACAGGACTAGTTGTTAGGTAACTAAAATTATAGATAAACATATATAAAAGTGGACAAATGTATCTAATACAAATTCTTTTGTATATGGACTTAACAATAGGTTTCCAGACTAAGTGACTGCTACTATCGAAAGATATGTTGCAGAGATGAACTACGTTGTACAGTAAGGTAAAGACACACCTACGGATGTCATCTTCAGTCCGTTGCTCTGTGAGTACGCATCAAGAAACACAGCTAATGTCCTGCTGTGATAACAGAGAAATACATATCCTCTGTATGACATTGTCAAGAAGAAAAATTCTCCGAAAGGAAGGTATCCAGAGATGGAAAATAAAATAGCCTATTGTTTTGTGGTGGATAAAAACCATCGACCGCTTGCACCAACTAAAGAGAATAAAGGTTGGTATTTAATCAGAAAAGGCAGAGCTATTCTAAAGAGTAAATATCCTATGGTCATTCAATTAACAAAAGAAATCCCCTCAGATGAGGAAGAAGAAAGCCATATGGTTTGTGGAATTGATGATGGAAGTTGTCATGTTGGGCTGGCGATTGTCCAAAAATGTCTGACGAAAAACAAAGTGGTGTTCAAAGGAACAATGGAGCAACGTCAAGAGGTAAAGCATTTAATGGAAGTAAGACGTGGATATAGGCGTTACCGCAGACAACACAAACGTTATCGACAAGCGAGATTTAACAATCGCTCTTCTTCAAAAAGAAAGTGTCGGTTAGCACCAAGTATAAAACAAAAGAAAGAGGCTATTTTAAGAACATTATCTTGGCTAAACCGTTGGATAACTATTCAGGAATATGTTCTTGAAGATGTGTGTATAGATATGCGTGCGATGACCGATGGATATCAGCCTTATCGATGGCAATATCAACAATCCAATCGTTTAGATGAAAATTTGAGGAAAGCAACGATTCTTAGAGATGAGGGGAAATGTCAAGAATGTGGAAAATCAAAGGGTGTTTTAGAAGTACATCATATTAGAGCAAGAAGATATGGTGGTGCAGATACGATAGGAAATCTGATTAGCTTGTGTTCTTCTTGCCATCAAAAAATAGAAGGAAGAGAACGAGAGGTGGAAGAGAAATATTTTGCTAAAATTCAATCCAAACCAAAAAGATTTGACTATGCACAGCACGTCATGCAAGGAAAACATTATCTCAGAGAAAAAATTTCTGAATTAGGTATTTTGCATCTTACTAATGGTGGGGATACCGCCAATAAAAGAATAGAGTGGGATATAGAAAAATCTCATAGTAATGATGCCATATGCATTACGAATTACCAACCGGATACCTATCAGATCAAAGAGTGGTTGATTAAACCGATGAGAAGAAAATCGAAAGCAAAAACAGATAATGTATTATGAATTAAACATCGAGATTTCGTATCCTATACGTTTAGAAATGGCGAAATGCATAGGGGATATGTGACTGCATTATATCCGGAATCTACAGCATTAAATTTTCAAAGTTCAACCAAGCATTGTAAAAAGGTAAATGCAAAAAAATGTAAATTACTTTGGAAATATAATAAGGTATATTGGTTAGATAATGTATGATAAGTACATTTGTTTATATTAAGACAGAAATAAATATAAACAAGTAAGGAGGAAGAAGCAATGGAGCGGAATAATGTGTTTTATTATCCAGGAGAGTGGCGCGAGGGCTTTTATGTAGAAAGTAAGATGAGATGTGCCTGGGCAGCAGAAATAGAAGTTTTGCTGGAAATTGATCGAATCTGCAAAAAGTATGGTTTGACCTGGTATGCCAGCCATGGAACCCTGTTGGGAGCGGTAAGGCATAAAGGCTTTGTACCCTGGGACGATGATCTTGATATTACCATGAAGAGGCCGGATTATATGCGTTTTCTGGAGGTAGCACAGGATGAACTGCCGGAAGAATGGATTTTGCTGCATTCCACAGGAAAGAAGGTGGAATGGGAGCAGCCCATTGCCAGAGTAGTCAATGCAGATACCTATAGCCTTAAGTTTGACCGGATGAAACGCTTCCATGGCTGTCCCTATATTGTGGGTGTGGATATTTTTCCTTTGGATTATTTTCCTTCAGACCCGGATGAAGAGGAGATGCAGAAGCTGATGATTAAGTTTTTGTATGGGGTTTTATGTCAGGTACAGGAAGGATGCTCTCCGGAAAAGCTGGAAATGAGACTGCAGGAAGTGGAAGAAATGTGCAGGGTGAAGATGGACAGAACCAAGACTCCTAAAAACCAGTTATATCGGGTAGTGGACAAGGTGGCTAGTCTGTATCATGAGGAGGAGTCGGAATATCTGGGATTTTTGGCATGGAATCTAAACTGGGACAAAAAGAGAAAATGGAAGAAGGAGTGGTTTTCTGAGGTAATTTATCTACCTTTTGAGGATATTATGATACCTGTGCCAGCAGCTTATGACGAAGTGCTTAAAATATATTATGGAAACGACTATATGACACCAAAGCGAGCGAAATGCGCCCATGACTATCCTTTTTATAAAAAGCAGGATCGGGAGCTGGAGGAAAGAGCAAGAGAAAAGGAAAATGAGGGGAGAGCGGAAGATAAAAAATTAGATAAGGGAAGGCTGATTAGCTTTGAGGAAGGCTATTTTAAGGAAGAGGAAAGAGAAGGCTTTTTTATTGAAGAAAAGATGAAGCGTGCCTGGGCAGCAGAAATAGAAGTATTGTTGGAAATAGATAGAATTTGTAAAAAGCATAATATTCTGTATTTTGCAACCAGAGGAACTCTGCTGGGGGCTATTCGTCATAAAGGCTATATCCCCTGGGATGACGATGTGGATATTGCGATGAAGCGACAGGATTATCAAAGGTTTATCGAGGTAGCCAGAACAGAGCTGCCGGCTGATTGGGTTTTGGGAAATGCCTATTTGAGAGAGGAATGGGATCAGCCGTTTTCTCGGATAATGAATAGCAATAAGATGAACTTTACTAAGGAATATTTGGAAATGTTCCATGGCTGTCCCTATATTGTAGGTGTGGATATTTTTCCCTTTGACAATCTTCCGGCTGATGAAGATGAAGCGGAAATGGTCTATTCTCTGATGAAGATTCTGTATGGTACTATTTTTGATATTAAACAAAAGAGAATGGAAGAAGTGGAAAAAAATTTAAAGGAAATAGAAGCTTTGATGCAGACGAAAATAGATACCAGTAAAAATGTGGTAAACCAGTTGTTCAGGCTGGTAGATAAGTTAAGCTGTCTGTATAGGGAGGATGAGACACAATGGCTGGTACAGTGGCATAATTGGGCATGTTATGATTATAAACGTATCTACAATAAAGAGTGGTATCAGGAGAGTGTACCGGTAGCATTTGAAAATATTACTCTGCCGGCTCCAGTGGGATATGACCAGGCATTGCGAAGTATGTTTGGAGACAATTATATGACACCGGTTTTTATACGGGGTGGTCATGACTATCCCTTTTATAAGATTCAGGACGAACTGTGGGAGGCGGAACAGAAGCGACGCAGACAGAATAAAACAGTATAAGATAGAATCAAATTGTTGCCGATAATTATAAAGGATATGATAAGAGTTTATCAAGCTGATACATCAAATAATTAATAACTGATGTGGTTTTCCCTATGCATAGCAAAAACGCAGGCGTAGTGGTGCTGCACTGAGGCTTTTTGAGCTGTGCCGGGGAAAGTACAGACCAGTCAAATTAATATTCTGGTTACCGGATGCAGATAAAAGATACTGCATAGTTACAGTATAATAAGGGTGAGGAAAGTGATATAGAGGTATGGCGAAGAAGAAAAACATTATGCCTCCTGAAGATTTAAGAAAGCTGCATTTAATTGAGCTGGAGCTGCTGCTGGAATTAGATCGGATTTGCAGGAAACATAAGATTAAATATTTTATTTCCTGCGGAACCCTTCTGGGTGCCATCAGACATGGAGGCTTTATTCCCTGGGATGATGATTTGGATACTTTTCTGACAAGAAAAGAATATGAAAGGTTTTGTAAGGTGTGCGAAACTGAGTTAGATCATAAAAAGTTTTTTTTGCAAAATGATCGAACGGATAAGGAGTATAGATGGGGTTATGGAAAGCTGAGAAGAAAAGGAACAGAATATATAAGAGCTGGACAGGAAGCCATTAAATGCTTTTCAGGGGTATCTATCGACCTTTTTGTTATGGATAATATGCCCGACACCCCACTGTTCAGAACGATACATTTTTGGGTAAGAAGGGCATGTATTAAGACGTTGTGGTCGGTAGTGGGTGTAACAGAGGATCCCAGTAAAGTAAAACGGATGCTGTATGGGGTACTGCGTCATGTCAATAAGCGGATACCTTTGGGAATTATGGAATGGATGGGAAAAATGTGCAACAAACATAAGACAGAATATTTATGCTGTACAGGGTTTTACCGGCAAAATCCATTTAATAAAAAGACCCTATTGGTCAGTACAAAAGCAGAATGGCTACGGAAAAGGACAGAGGTAGAGTTTGAAGGCTTTTCCTTCTATACTATGAAGGAGTGGGATTCATTTTTGAAGTATTATTATGGTTCCTATATGGAATATCCTGCAGAAGAAAATCGTTATCTTCATCCTCCTAAAAGCTATAAGCTGGATGTGGACGTTGACCTAAGGGGGAGAAGTGTAGAAGAATATATGAAGGGCTGGAGTAATACAGAAAAATAAAGTGAGGAAATCGTATGAGCAAGAAAGTATTTATGAGCATTGGTGCAGAATTTATTCATGCAGGTCATATTGCCATTATTGAAAAAGCGGCAGCATTGGGAGAATTGACTGTGGGTGTCCTTTCCGATGAAGCGATGATGTCCTATAGGGGATATCCTTTACTTTCCTATGAAGAAAGATGTCAGGTAGTTTCCCATCTTAAGGAAGTAGCTCATGTGGTAAAGAAGGATACCTTGGAGTATGATAGTATTATTCGTGAACTAAGACCTGACTATGTGGTGCATGGAGACAGATGGAAGGCTGATGTAAAGGAAAAAATATTGGCTTTATTGGAGGAATATGGGGGAGAACTGGTAGAGTTTCCTTATACAGATAAAAAGGAATTTGAGCTGTTTGACAATCGGGTAGCAGAAATGAGGTTTATGCCGGAGGTAAGGCGGGGAAAGCTGAGAAGAGCTTTACAATTGGCTAATCGTCCTCTGCGTGTGTTGGAAGCACACAATGGGCTGACAGGTTTAATTGCAGAAAAAACAAAGATTACGAAGGATGGACAGATTCGCCAGTTTGATGCCATGTGGGTTTCCAGTCTTTGTGATTCTACCGCAAAGGGAAAGCCGGATATTGAGTTAGTGGATATGACCTCAAGAGAAACGACGATAGATGAGATTATGGAGGTAACAACCAAGCCGATTATTTTGGATGGAGATACGGGTGGAATCCCTGAACATTTTTATTATAATGTAAAAACTCTGGAGAGAATGGGTGTTTCTGCTATTATTATAGAGGACAAGGTAGGGTTAAAGAAAAATTCATTATTTGGAACGGATGTGGAGCAGCAGCAGGATAGTATTGAAAATTTCTGCCATAAAATTCGCGTGGGCAAATCGGCACAGACGACCAGTGATTTTATGATTATTGCCCGGATTGAAAGTTTGATTTTGAAGCAGGGAATGGAGGATGCCATCAATAGAGCGTTTGCCTATGTCAAGGCGGGAGCAGACGGGATTATGATTCATTCTAAAAGTGATAAGCCGGATGAAGTCAGAGAGTTTTGTAAAATATTCAGGGAAAAATACAAAGATATTCCGATTGTCGTAGTTCCTACAACCTATAATGTGGTGACAGAAAGTGAATTGGCTGAATGTGGAGTGAATGTCATTATTTATGCTAACCATTTGATTCGTAGTGCATTTCCGGCAATGAACAAGGTAGCACATATGATTTTGGAGAATGAACGGTCTCTGGAGGCCAGTGAAAACTGTATGTCTATTAAGGAAATTCTGACGTTGATTTAACCGAATCAAGAAAGTTCCTCACTTCAAGTACACCAAGTACCAGGTGATGAACACTACTTCGTAGTGAAAGGAAAGTTACTTGTGATAATGAGGTTATGAGCAAGTAGCGAAATTCAACGAAGTTGAATTCGCGGATTGTGAATATCCGCTTTGCCCTCAAGAATAACTTTAAGGTCAGATATCCCATAATATGCAGTGGGATATCTGACTTTTATCATATTTGACCGAAGCAAGGAGGAAGCGATAATGAAGGCTTTGATTTTAAATTCCGGAATGGGAAGCAGGATGGAAAAATATACGCAGGATACGCCAAAATGTATGGTCTCTCTACTGGATGGAAAAACCATTATAGAAAGGCAGTTGGAGCTTCTGGTGGCAGTTGGCGTGCAGGAGGCTGTTATTACGACAGGATTTTTGGCAGATAAGCTAAGAAGCTTTGTAGAGAGCCTGGAAACACCGATGAAGGTATCTTTTGTTCATAATGACAGGTATGACAGCACCAACTATATCTATTCCATGTATTTGGCAGGTGATTGCCTGGAGGGGGATATTCTGCTGCTCCATGGAGATTTGGTATTTGAACAGAGTATTCTGGAGGAGATGCTTGCTCAAAAGCAAAGCTGTATGGCAGTGAGTACAGCCTGTGCAATACCTGAAAAGGATTTTAAGGCAGTGGTAAGAGAGGGAAAAATCCTGAAAATCGGCATTGAATTTTTTGAGAATGTAGTAGCAGCCCAACCGTTGTATATGATAAAAAGTGAGTTATGGAAAGCATGGAAAAAGAAAATGGAGGAGTTTTATCAGGCAGACCAGCTAACATGCTATGCAGAAAATGCCCTGAATGAAATATTGGTAGATTACAGTTTGGTTCCCTTTGATTACGGTCAGCGTCTGTGTCAGGAGGTTGACCGAAAAGAAGATTTACAGATGGTGCGAAAGGCTTTGGAAAATGAGAAGGTATATTAAAGACAGAATACGGGAACTGATGCAGTCTGTAATTATGGGAATGGAGGAAATTCCGCGGGTGACTCCTGCAGAGGCGGTAGAACTTCTGACTGAGGTACAGAATGCAGTAGTCAGTATCGGTAATATCATAGAAGAAAAGGAAGAAGAAAGCAGGGAGCAGTTGATTCCTTACTTGGAAGTGTTGGCAGAAATGGCGTATCAGCTGGCAATGGATATTCTGGAGGATAGGGGATACTTATTAAGGTGTCAGGATTTTCTGGATAAGGGAAGGCAGATAGAGCAGCTGCTGGAACAGGAGCTAAAGGTGGTCTATGAAGTGGTTTTTCTGCCTTATAAGTCCTCTATGTGGGATTGTATGGAGAGTGTCTATCGGGCCGCCAAACAGCAGGATGACTGCCATGTTTCGGTGATACCTGTTCCCTATTACCATTTATCCGGAGAGGGAAAGATTTTAGAAACAATTTATGAGGGAGAAGCCTTTTCTTCGGAAATAGAAATTACCAATTTTGAAGAATATTCCATAGAGGAAGTCTGTCCGGATGTGATTTTTATCCATAATCCTTATGATGAATATAATTATGTGACTCAGCTTCCTTCCAGATATTTCAGCAGGGAGTTAATCAAATATACCAACCATTTGATATATCTTCCCTACAAGGTTTGTCATGGAATTGTAAGTGATATCTATTGTGCTTTGCCTGGTCCGAGATATGCGTGGAGGGTATTTGTACAGTCAGAAAGAGTAAGAGAAACCTATATTAAGTATAATCAATCGGAGAAGATTGTCGCCTTGGGTTCTCCCAAGGTGGATAAGGTAATTCTTAGTGAAAAATACAGACCGGAGTTTCCGGAAGCCTGGAGGCAGGCAGTACAGGGAAGGAAGGTTTTTTTACTCAATACTCATCTGAATAATATTATCAACAACGCTGAGGATATGATAGAGAAGCTGCAAAAGGTATTTGCTTTATTCCGTAACCAGAAGGATATTGCTCTTTTGTGGAGACCTCATCCATTGAGCATTCAAACGGCTAAATCCATGAATCCTGAGATATTGCCGGCTTAT
Source organism: Lachnospiraceae bacterium (assembly GCA_017532145.1). Lineage (GTDB taxonomy): Bacteria > Bacillota > Clostridia > Lachnospirales > Lachnospiraceae > Kineothrix. Next base: position 28,183 of record JAFXJR010000050.1, read on the forward strand.
ATGGCATTAGTGGAAGAAGTAAAAAAGATGGAAAATGGAATCTATGATGAATCCCCAGATATGTATGCAGCAATTTCTTTATCAGATGCCTATCTGGGAGATGGAAGTTCTCTGGTAGCTTTATATGGTGCTACAGGCAGGCCATTGATGATTCTGCAGCTAATGAAAGAAGCCAATGACTTAAGAAAAAGAAATGGGGAATCTCTCAGAATGGCTGCCGCAACGATTAAGGAAGATAGTATTTATTTTTATGGGAGGGATACCAGAGGAATCTATCGGTATAATACCACACAAAAGCAGACAGAGTATCTGGGCAGTCTAAAGGATGAATTACAGGATGACATGGGAATGGTGGAATATATGCACTATGATAAAAACAAGCTATTTCTCAGTGGAGGCAAAGACAGAGAATGCCATGTAGTCTATCATCTAAAAGATGGGAGGAACAATAAGATAGGCAAAGACTCGTGTAATCGTCTGAAGCAGGAGATAAAGGGTTGGTTTCATTATGGAGAGCGATTATATGTAGTCTATTCAGATTTTTATAGCTTTGGCTATATTGATTTTGAGTTAGAAAAATATGTAAGTCTGATTCCCCGGCTGCAGCAGGAATTGGAACGACTGGGATTGCAGGAGAGAAGTATACGAATAATCGATGTTACCCAAGGGAAAAAGGAACTGGTATTTTTGATGGGAAATCACACGATTATTTTCTATCATACAGAGACAATGCGGATGAAAAAGCTTTCCATAGATACTCAAATGGGAGAGGTATTGAAGGTGGCAGCTGAAGGGCAGTATCTTTATTTCCTTAATCGTCAGATGGAGGTGTATCGATATACGACAGAGGGCGAATATTTGGAAAAATGGAAGGTGGTTGACGACTCTGAAGTGGCTGATTCCATCGGCAGAATGCTGGTAAGGGATGGACAGGTATGGATGCTTCCCTTAAGAGAGGGTGGATTTTATTGTGCGGATTTTGGCAATCATCAGGTAAACCGGATAGACTATTCAAAAGAGCTTTCTTTTGATTATGATTTGTTTACCAGTATAAATAATTTTTGTTGCATGGATATAACAGAACATGAATTAATACTCTATCCAAGGGCAGCCAATCGCCTGATAAAGATGGATTTGACAAGCCATACTTTGGAAGAACAGATAGTAAAGAAGCCAGAGAGTATGTCAGAAAAGGAGCTGGCAGAGACGATATTGGAGCAGGGTGGATGTGTAGACTGGTTTCAGTCAGTCTATTATGAAAGAAGCTGTAGTATACAGGAATTTATCCACAGGGTAAAAACAGGCAACGATACAAAAAAGGAGAAAAGAAAGCAGGAATTTGCTTCTGTATTTGCCAATACTCAGGGAACCTGTGGAACCGAAATATGGAATTATATCAGAGAAAATATATAGGCACACATGTGGAAAGGAGTATAAGAATAAAGATGAAAGCAGAAGAATTAATGACCTATCTTACACAACAGCTTAATACTGACTATTTTTCAGGAGTACCTGATTCTTTATTAAAGCCTTTTATCAGTGAGATTATGACGAAGTATGGAGTATCTGAAAAGCATATGATTGCAGCCAATGAAGGAAATGCACTGGCACTGGCAGCAGGTCATCATCTGGCAACCGGTGGGATTCCCTGTGTATATATGCAAAATAGTGGACAGGGAAATATGCTGAATCCCTTTGCTTCCTTAATGGCACCGGAGGTTTATAGGATGCCCTGTGTATTTATAGTAGGCTGGAGGGGGGAACCGGGAGTTAAGGATGAACCTCAGCATGTTTTTCAGGGAGAGATTACAAAGACGCTGATGGAGCTATTAAAGATAGAAACTCTGGTTTTGGATAAGGAAAGCAGTCTGGAGGAGCTGATGGAAGAAAAGGACAGACTGAAAAAGATTCTGGCAGAGGGAAGATGTATAGCCTTTATCATCAGAAAGGGAGCTTTAATATCTAGTAGTAAGGTCAGCTATAGTAATGAATTTAAGCTGCTAAGGGAAGATATTATTGAAGAAATCGTCAAGGTAGCAGGAGAAGACCCGATTATTTCTACTACAGGCAAGGCATCCAGAGAGTTGTTTGAAATCCGGGAAAAAAGGGGAGAGTCTCATCAATACGATTTTTTGACGGTAGGTTCTATGGGACATGCTTCCGGAATTGCCTTAGAGGTGGCCTTAAATAAAAAAGAATCAAAGGTATGGTGTATCGATGGGGATGGAGCGGTACTGATGCATATGGGTTCCATGGCAGTGATAGGCGCAAATGCACCTAATAATCTGATTCATGTATTGATTAATAATGAAGCCCATGAAACAGTAGGCGGTATGCCTACCGTATCTCCCCGCATAGATTTTCCCAAAGTGGCAGAGGGCTGCGGATATACTAAGGTATATCAGGTAAGCGCTTTAGAGGAACTGCGTCAAATCCTACAGGAAGTGAAAGCTTCCCGGGAGCTTAGCTTTATTGAGATTAAGGCTTCCCTGGGAGCCAGAGAGGATTTAGGCAGACCCACGACTACAGCAGAGGAAAATAAATGCAATTTTATGGAATATTTAAAGACGTTGAGCTAGTACATCGAATAATAAATCCCTGATACCTTGGCTGAAGCTTTTTCCTCTGTTCCAGAGAAAGCACAGACCAGTCCAAGAGTCAGTAAATTCATATCCAGTGTACTGGACTAAAGGGATAAATAAAGGAAAAACCAAAACAGAAAGGAAAAGGTAGATGGAAATGATAGAAAATAATCCGGGCTTTTGTTGTACAGCAATTCAATTTGCTAATCGAGAAGCGATTCAACAGCTGTGCAGCAGTATGGAAGGGAAGAAGGTTGTTTTGGTCATGTCCAAAACGGCAGCAGTCAGGCATCAGTGGGAGGATACCATCAGGCAGCTTCAGACAGGATGTGACTTGTTGTGGATAGAGGAAAATGTGGCCTATCCTACCCAACAGACCCTATTGATGGGGATAGAAAAGGTTAGGGAATTTGAAGCAGATGTGATTTTGGCTATTGGTGGAGGCAGCAGTATTGACTTTGCCAAAGGACTGAAAGCATTTTGGGGAGTGCGTAGGGAGTGGTTTCAAGAATATTTTTCTCAGGAAAATGCTTCACAGGGAAACGATGTACAGGAACAATTTTTTCTAGAAAAAATTACGGAATATTTAAGTAAGAAGAAGATTGACATCGGAAAGGGAGTGGAGATTATAGCTGTTCCTACCACTGCCGGGACAGGCTCAGAGCTGACACAATGGGCAACCATATGGGACTATCAGAAAAATTGTAAGTATTCTCTGGATCATCCTGCCTTAAAGCCGGATCAGGCATTGATTTTGCCGGAGCTGACGATAAAGGCTGACATACCGTTAACGATAGCGACGGGTCTGGACTCTCTGTCCCATGCAGTAGAAGCCTATTGGTCTAAAAAGACTAATCCACTGGTAAGAAGTCTGGCCTGCCAGTCCATCAAAACTACAGTCACATACCTTTCAGGTATTCTTCGGGATCCTGAAAATTTAATCTATCGGGAAAAGCAGTGTCTGGCATCTGTTTTATCCGGACTGGCTTTTTCGGCAACCCGTACGACAGCCTGCCATTCCATTTCTTATTCTCTCACAATGGATTATCATATTCCTCATGGAATAGCAGTGGCTATGACTCTGGCACAGGTGGCAGAAAGGAATCGGGGAGCCTATCTGGAGGAGGAATTGTTGGATTGCTTCAGACCCTATCGAAGCATTGGGGAATACCTAAGAACCGTATGTGGCGGTCGGGTGTCTTTGTGTCTAAAGGACTATGGAGTAAAACAAGAAGACATTCCGGTTATCGCAGGAAAATCATTTACTCTTGGGCGAATGGATAATAATCCGGTGGAACTGACGCTTCAGGATGTAGAAGAAATTCTGAAGGAAATAATAGAATAAAGGGTAACAGCAGGTCTGCACACTTGCTGTGCTGACCGTACGAAAAATAGACAGCCACAGAAAAAGACGTATTTCCAATCTTCTTCTGTGGCTTTTTGTACAGATGTTGTATCTCTAAGGAAGTTGTGCAGTGAAAACCTGTATTCTTTCTATTGCAGGAGAGTAGTTTCCTGCCAGACGATAATATTTCAAAGCCTTTTCCTGATTGCCTGTACATTCATAGATTACCCCTACATTATAATAGGCCTTATAACTGTTTACCCCATCCACGGAATAGGCAGAAATTTTAGTTGCATAAAGAAACTCTTTTATCGCCTGGTCAAACATACCATTATTCATATAGATTAGCCCCATAAGAAAGACAAAATCGGCCTGTTTGGAAAAAATAGAATAAATTCCTTCCAGAGAGAGTGCCTGCTGGTATTGCTTCTGTTCAAGGAGACAGTAGCCATAAGATTCTACCAGAGTCTGTACATAGGCTTCCTGTTCATTCACATCCAGAGCAAGTGCCTGTTCAAAATAGGGGAGTGCCTTAGCATACTCTGATAGACCAAAATAGGATTGTCCCAGTTGAAAGTAGAGATAGGGGTCAGAACCATGAGAAGCAAGCTCCTTTTCCAGCAGTGCAATATTGCGTGCGGCTTTTTCTCTTTTAATATCCATCGTGCTATAGCCATAGTGGTAAAAGGTAAGAGAGAGAGGAATAAATTCCAGAGCTTCTCCCTGAATGGCAGTCAGCTGTTCATGAATAGCTCCTTTATAGTGAACATACTGGCGATGAAAAAAACGGGCAATCTGTTCATGAATCAGGTCTTTTTCAGAGGAAGGGACAGATTTTTCCGATTTCTCTGGAAGGGAGGGATTCAGCAGATTGATCATACCTACCTGAAGGGGATGAAGCTGTGATACCAGATATTGAATGGTTTGTGCAGTTTCCTGATTATGTTCCAGATATTCATCACAGTCCACCATAAGGATATAGTCGTTGGAAGCCATGGAGACAGCATAGTTACGGGCGGCACTAAAGTCGTTAATCCAGGGAAAGTCGTATACTTTTGAGGTAAACTGTCGGGCAATTTCTACTGTCCGGTCAGTAGATCCAGTATCTACAACAACAATTTCCCAATCATAGGAAGATAGCCTGTGCAGGCATTCGCTAATATATTTTTCTTCATTTTTTGCAATCATACAGACAGAAACAGGAATCATTGTATTCTCCTTATGTAATTCAAAATCCATAGTCAGGGGTTACAGATGTGAACATAGCAAATGGTTACCTCTGAGAATAGTATAGCCGATATAAGGAAAGAAGGCAATTCTAAAAACCATACCTCAGCCAATAGATCAGCAGATATAGGGAAGCAATGAACAGTAAGGCTTGAAGTGGGGAACCTTCCTAATATAATTAAAAATGTAGATAAAAGTGATAGAATAGTTGCAACAGAAAAGGAGAGAAATAGACAACGATATGAAAGATGTAGTCATCTATGCCAGAGTATCTGCAAGAAATCAAAAAGAGGATTTAAAAAATCAAGTGGAATTTTTAAAATAGTTTTGTAGTGGAAAATAAAATAAAGACGATAGTTATTTCCAATAAAGACAGATTTGTCCATTTTGGCTTTGACTGGTTTGAAAAAATTGGTAATATGTTTCATAGACGTTCAGCAGTAAATTATCTGGATTCAGAAAATATATAAAACAGATAAAAGGGGATAATCGTCTGGTGAAAGAGTTATCAGATAATCTGTTGAATAAAAGAAGAGAAGGGGAACAAACGGCTATAAAAAGCAAATAGAATACAATAAGGAGTATAGTGATAAAGATGATAAGGAACGAAAAGAAGGTTAGTTTTATCCTATGTACAAATTCAGATTTGTGGTTGGGAGAATGTATCAGATACATTCAGGCACTGGAGGTACCGGAAGGTATTGAGGTGGAAATTCTGGAAGTCAGGGATGCTGTTTCCATGACTGCAGGTTATAATGAAGGAATGAATGCTACAGATGCTAAGTATAAGGTCTATCTGCATCAGGACGTATTTATTATTAATCGTCACTTTATTCAGGATATACTGGATATTTTCAGTCAGGATGCCAATATAGGGATGATTGGACTGGTGGGCAGTCAGCAGATGCCGGAAAACGCAGTAATGTGGTCAGGAGACAGGGTACAGAATAGTCAGGAACAGGTGGAATGGGAGAACTATCGCTATCATTTGGAGGATGGTGTATGGGAGGTAGAGTGTATCGATGGTCTGCTGATGGCCACTCAGTACGATGTACCTTGGAGGGAGGATTTGTTTGATGGCTGGGATTTTTATGATGTATCCCAAAGCTGCGAAATGAGGAGGAGAGGATATTCAGTAGTAGTACCAGTACAGAAGCATGTCTGGTATGTACATGGAGATAAGCTGATACTTTCTCTTTGGAACTATAATAAGTACAGAAAAATATTTATGGAGTATTATAGAAAATCAAAGAAGAAAGAGGGAGTAACCGTACTTCTTCTGGCACACAATCAACAGGAATATACGAAAATTGCAGTAGACAGCTTCCGGCGTTTTGGAAAGGGGGAACTGTCTTTGGTTCTGGTGGATAATGGTTCTACAGACGGATTAAAAGACTGGGCATCATGCCAGACAGATTTAACCTATGTTTTATTGGATGAAGGACCTATCGGCTGGGGCAAGGCCATCAATATGGTAATGACGGAGTTGCAGATTGCAACAGACGTTCTGGTGATACAGGCGAACTATGCATTGACACCGGGCTGTCTGCAGCAGTTATTAGAGGCACTGTATCAGTCAGAGGATATAGGAGCAGTGGGAGGAATCAGCAATGGAGCCAGATTCCATCAGGGATTTACAGAAGAAATTACCGATTATGGTGCTGCAGTGCAGGCAGCACTAAGCCAAAAGCCAGTGAAAATCAGACAGAGTATGAGTTTGTTTCATGGAGCGGTGCTGTTTAAGAAGGAAACATTGGACAGGCTGGGAGTCTTTGAAGAAGGAGTGGATGGTCTGCCTGCATTGATGCAGGATTACTGTTTGCGGATGATTATGTCGGAGATACAGATGGTCGTTACTACAGGTGCTTTGTTGTGGAATATGGAGAATGCCTCAAAGGGAATCGTAGCGGGGAACGATTTAAAGGTACTGGCTGAAAAATGGCAGATGCACTATTTTAATGGAAGCTATAATGAAAATTTAATTCTTCCCATTGAGGCTGCTCCGGAGGACGAAATTTCCGTATTGGAGGTAGGCTGTGACTGTGGCGGTACCTTGCTGGAGATTAAAAATCGGTTTCCAAAGGCAAAGGTATTTGGTGTGGAGCTTAATGAAAGAGCTGCTTCCATCGCATCCCATTTTGCAACGGTAGAGACGGCTAATATTGAAGAAAAAGGTCTGGGATTTTCTCAGGGAAGTCTGGATTATATTATCTTCGGAGACGTATTGGAGCATCTGCGGGATCCGGAAGAAACCTTGGTTTATTGCAGGAAGCTATTGCGTAAGGGAGGAAAAATTATTGCCAATATCCCTAATGTGATGCATATTTCGGTAATGGAGCAGCTGTTAAGAGGAGATTTTACTTATACAGATACGGGATTACTGGATAGAACACATATTCATCTGTTTACTTATTATGAGATTGAAAGGATGTTCCAAAGGGCAGGCTATAGACTGTGTGATACAAACAGTGTGGTACTTCCCATAACCAAAAAGCAGCAGGAGTTAATCGATAAGCTAATGGATTTGAAGGAGGGAGCTTCCCGGTTTATGTATGAGACCTTCCAATATAATATAAAAGCCTGTGTTTATGATGTGGGGCAGGAAAATTCAGAAGGAGGAAAGGGGGAGTAAGTCATGAGTGAAGATAACAGAAGCAAGAAGAAGCTGGCAGAGCGAATAGAAGATTATATGAAGTATACGGAGAAGGATGAGGTAAGGGAAATGTTTTCCCAAGAAGAGTGGGAGATTTTATCTGCACTCCAGGAGGGAGAACAGTTAAGGGCAGTTCACTCCATAGGGGAAACAGTTGGTGAAGATGGGCAGAGGAAGGAAGATAAGACCATTCAGGTATTAGAGCGGCTGGATGCAGAAAAGGAGGTTAGTTTTCGCTTAAAGGAGGCAACGATGACCTGGATAAATCAGTTGATGCAGCAGGGGACAGTAGACAGCTGGATTCAGATATTTACCTGGTATCAGCTGTTGGACAGAAAACAGTGGCTGCATCGATTCTGGGAATTTCATCTTCTGAAAATTGTTCTGGATATTTTTATGGAGGAGTTAAAGGCTGCCAATGGTCAGATAGGAACTGTTTCTGTCTTGTCAATCCATAGTATAGAAGAATTATTTCAACGTTATTTTGAGTTGGTTTTTTTGCTTAGAAGGTTAGAATATGATTTGGAAGAAGATAATGAATGTATGGATGAGATAAAAAAATGTGGATTTTCTCTGATTTTTATCAGTATGGTGCTAGAGACCGGAAGGATAGATAACAAAGAAAAGGTAATCAGAAAGCTTCAGCAAAACGAGGCAAAGGGCTAATACGAGGAGTTGCTGGTATCAGGTGGAGTGTAAGCTTCACCTGATACGTCAAACAGTGGTTTAACCGAATCAAAGAAATTCCTCACTTCAAACCTTCTGAGTATCTTCTATCCTGTCTAAGAGCTGGCTGGCTCGATGTGTCCATAGATGCTTCTGTCTGGCTTTATGGCAGCCGTTGGCAGCAATCTGCTGCAGCCTTTCATCATCAGCAAGTAAGTCCTGAATCAAACCGGGCAGAGCTTCCAGCCGCTTTAAATCAAACAATACCAAATCCTGCCCATCCACAAAGTCTTCTTCCAACGTACTGCTTTTATCGGACACGACTACAGACTCACAAAGCAGAGCATTTAATACCCGTTCTGTCAGACCATCCTTATGCCAGGACATAATGTTCAAAGAGAGCTTAGACTGCTGCATAATATGCAGGCTCTTTTTAACGTCTACTTCACCGTGACAGTGCAAACAGGGATGGCCGGCATAGGGAGCCTGCTCCCAGGTTTCACTGAATACATGAATAGGGATACCGGCATCCAGCAGAGTCTTGATAATTTTTTCACGATAATAGAGCATAATGACGAAGCTGCACTGTCTCATGTCAAAAAACAGATGGAAAAATTCTTTTTCCGACAGTTTGTACTGATAGAAATCCAGAGCCTGCTGGAAGGCTGTTTCCGCAGGAAGGTCAGGATATTGCTTCATTATGGTGATAAAGCGTGCAGCCAGAAAGCGGTTTTTTCGGGGAAAACCGGCAATAACCTTAAGGCGGTCACGATAGTCGTGATAGGAGCCAATAAAGGACAAATCAAATTCCTTTTTGGAGGGTACAGTCAGAGAGGGCAAAGCACCTCCGGGAGGAAACCAGAAACTGTCTTTCAGGTTTTTATAGTATTTCTTGGCAAAAGCCACATAATTTCTATCATGAATCAGCAGACAGTAATCCTTGGGAATATGAGCCATATGGTGATTAAGCCAGGCAGGGTGGTCAAGAACCAGATTGAATTTAGGTCCATGAATCAAATCATGCAGATTTGTGGTCTGATCCTGCATCATAATGGAAAAAACATAGGTTTGTATTCCGATAATGGCCTTAAACCGTCGGCCAATATATTGGGTAAGAGCCTGATTTCCTTCTTTTTCCACATCAAAAAGTTCTACTCTCTGACCACAAAGAGTAAAGCCCTCTGCCAGCTCCAGAGCAAAAAGATTCAGTGTATTACAACAGATATCCGTTCCAAGATAGATAAGAACAGGAGCTGTATCGTCGTCAATTTCATGATATTCCGAACTTTGGGAAATCATTTTTTCCAGCCATTCAATAGCAGTATCTTGTTGAGGAAGCCGTGCAGCAGCAGTCAGGAGAGCTTCTACGACCGGATTAAAATATTCGCTATCCAATAGCTCCTGTTGATATTTGCCTACGATATAGCAGTCAGTACGAAAGGATTCCCAGGGATCTTCTACCGCCTGTTCTGCAGATAGGGAAACATTGTCTTCGCCCTGGCAGCCAATGGCCAGAACAGGATATTTTTGGGCAGCCCGCAGGAGAAATTCATATTCCTGTTTTACAGACAGCTTTGTATTTCGGTTTCCAATAAGAGAAAAGATATCATCAGGATATTCCAGTTCACCTTTGGACCATCTTTCATCTAATAATAGTTCCAGAAAGGAAAGCTCCTGCTGGATTCCTTTCGGAAGATAGTGGGTATGGCAGATAATTTTATTCATCAAGTTTAACCTTACCTTTCGGATGTAAATAGATACCAGAGTTTATGTGGCAGCTAAGATTGATTATAAAGCATAGGAGAAGGGATGGCAAATGAAAATCCATTGACGATAAAGGAGAAGAATGGTATAGTCAAGTAATAAATTTTTTGTAGTGAGAGAGAAGGGAAGTAGCGATGGGGGTGTATGTAAACCCAGGCAATGCAGGGTTTGGAGAATCAATAATGGATATAGTCTGGATAGAGAAGTTCATATTGATAATCCCAAGTCGGTGGTGGATGCAATTCGTAGGAAAAAATTAAATAGTTATTGGACACAGACAGAAACCTATGAGGCTCTAAAGACATATATAGAACTGAATTTTGATGGATTAAGAGATGCTGTGATTTTGATGCTGGGGAATGAGGGTTGTAAAATTAACACAAGAACCTTTCAAAATGATATGACAACTTTTAGAGGGAAGGATGATGTTTTAACCTTACTTGTTCATCTGGGGTATCTTGCTTATGAGGAAAGACAAAGAGAGGTTCGGATTCCCAATTTAGAAATTGGTATAGAATTTGCTAATGCGATAGAAGGGGCAGGATGGGAAAATGTGATAAAGGCACTTATGGATTCTGAGGAGCTTCTTGCCGCCACTATACAACAGGACGCAGAGACTGTTGCAAAATATATAGAAAAAGTGCATATGGAGAATACCTCTATTCTAAATGATAACAATGAAAATGCCTTAAGTTGTGTGATTTCATTGGCGTACTACAGTGCCGGAAATGATTATCATATAATAAGAGAGATGCCTGCCGGGAAGGGATTTGCCGATATAGTTTTTGTTCCTATTAAAAGAAGTCCGGAAAGACCGGCTTTACTGGTAGAGTTAAAGTGGAATTTGTCAGCATATACAGCAATTCAGCAGATTAAGGAAAAGGAATATGGAAAGACCCTGAAGAACTATGCAGGAAAAGTAATGCTGGTAGGGATTAGTTATGATAAAGAAAGCAAAAACATCAAGATGAAATAGAATGTTGTGAAATAGGGAAAGGATTATTTTAGGAAGGATGAAACAACAATTTTTTAAATATGTACTGCAAAACATAGCCGGGATGATAGGGGTTTCCTTCTATATTCTGGCTGATACCTTTTTTATTTCCCTTTATTCAGGAGCAGATGGAATTACCATATTGAATCTGGCTTTGCCGGTATATGGCCTGATTTTTGCCATTGGAGCCATGGTGGGTATTGGCTCGGCTACCCGCTATGCAATCAGGAAAGCTCAGGGAAAGAAGGATATAGATACCTACTTTACCAATGCGGTGCTTTGGGATCTGCTGCTCAGTATTCCCTTTATGTTGCTGGGAATTTTTGCCCCTGAGCAGGTGCTGCAGGTGATGGGAGCAGACGCACAGATTATGGAGCTGGGGAAAAGCTATGTCAGAATCTTTTTAATGTTTACGCCCTTCTTTATGATAAACTACATATTTACAGCCTTTGCTAGAAACGACAATGCGCCTACCATAGCCATGCTGGGGTCTTTGGCAGGAAGTCTGTCCAATATTGTTTTTGACTATGTGTTTATGTTTCCCATGAATCTGGGATTAACCGGGGCAGCACTGGCGACTGCTGCTTCTCCGGTAATTACCATTTTAATTTGCAGCATCCATTATTTGGGAAAAAACAATACTATTCCTTTCCGGTGGAAGCTACCTTCGGTAAAGCAGCTGTTTTCCTGCTGTCAGCTGGGCGTATCTGCCTTTGTAGGAGAGGTTTCCTCAGCCGTGACTACAGCGGTATTTAATTTATTGATTTTGGGAATTGCGGGAAATATCGGAGTGGCAGCCTATGGAATTGTAGCTAATCTGTCTCTGGTAGCCATGGCAATTTTTAATGGAATCGCTCAGGGAACTCAGCCATTAATTAGCGGCTGTTATGGAAGGGGAGAGAAAAAAGAGGTAGGACAGCTGATTAGACTGGCTATGGGAACGGCTCTGCTGGTAGAGGCCATTTTGCTGGGAGGAGTATGGGGATTTACTGACGTTCTGACAGGAATCTTTAACAGTGAAGGAGACCAGATATTGCAAGCTTATGCTCACCATGGAATGCAGCTCTATTTTCTGGGCTACCTATTTGCCGGAGTCAATATTATGCTGATTAGCTATTTTTCAGCCACAGACAGAGGAAAGCAAGCCTTTAGCACGTCTATCTTAAGAGGAGTGGTAGCTATTGCAGGTTGTGCGGTAATGATGGCGAAGCTTTGGGGATTAGATGGGGTATGGCTGTCTTTTCTGGCAGCAGAATTTATCACATCGGTGGTAATCCTGCTTATTTGCTGCCGTTCCTTGTACTCTGCTGCGGGGAGTGGAGAGAACACATAAATTCAGTCAATGCATTGCCTGTCTCGCTGTAGGCGGCTTGATATGCAGGCGGTGCCCGTTACCATAATCCCACTGGTTTTATATAGTTGGTTAAGGTAGGCAAAATTAGTAATTTATGCTATAATAGCATGCGAAGAATAAAGTATATCACAAAAATATTTGTACATGATAATATAACTTTAGGATTTTGGAAAGGAGAATACCACGATGAAAAGAATGAGAGCGGCAGCTGTCTGTCTGATGGCATCCATAGGACTTTGTCAGAGTGTAACCGGTTTGTATGCCAATGCAGCAGCTACTCAATTATCAGTACCAATCGATGAAGAAAGCAGAACCCAGGAGATAGTGAATTTACAATCCAATACTCCTCTGCTGGCTTCCAATATCAATCGGAATAACTATACCTACTACTGGTCGCAGGTAATGAACTCTTATCTGACAGTAAATCCCAGTGGTGGCTATACCAGAGTGCAGTACGCAGATGGGTATGTGTACATAGAAGATTATAACAGCAGCTTTGTGATGCAGTCTTCCCGGAAGCTACAGGCAGAGTTGCCCAAGTTTGGTGGATTTTATAACGATGGCAGCAATTATTATTTGGTCTTTGGACAGGAAAATCCCCAGGAGGATGACAACCTGGAGGTAATTCGTGTAGTAAAGTATTCCCATCAATGGGACAGGCTGGATGTAGCAGCTGTACGGGGAGCCAATACCACAGTTCCCTTTGATGCAGGAAACCTTAGAATGATTTCCGGTAATGGTGCATTATATATCAGAACCTCTCATGAGATGTATAAAAGCAATGATGGATACAACCATCAGTCCTGTATGACGATTAAGGTACAGCTGTCGGATATGACGATAGCAGACATTGCTTATGAGGTTCAAAATTCCTCTGCAGGCTATGTCAGCCATTCCTTTAACCAGTTTATTAAGCTGGATGGCGGCAATCTGATTACGCTGGATCATGGAGATGCCTATCCGCGTTCTGCCGTGCTTTCTAAATATAAAGGGGATAAGCTGGGCGTATGGGGAGGTGTTTCTACAGTAAGTACCTTAACGTATTATGGAAATGTGGGAGCTAATTATACGGATGCTACATTGGGAGGATTTGAGATATCAGATACCGCTTATCTGACAGCAGGCAGCTCCGGTCCGCAGAACGGCAGCAGTGGCGGCAAGAACATTTATGTAACGGCCACGCTGAAAAATAATTTTACCAATGCAGGCACTACTTTTATTTGGATTACCCATCATGCAAGTGCTACTCATACCTGCAGCAATCCTCAGCTGGTAGAAATCAGCAAAACCAAATATTTACTGATGTGGGAGGAGAAGGACAGCAGTGGTACAAGGTCAGTTAAATATGTGTTCCTGAACGGAAATGGCTCACCGGAAACTCCTCTTTTTACTGGAAATGCCAACCTGTCAGATTGTCAGCCTATCTATCATAATGGAAAGGTAGTGTGGTATGTAACGGATGGTTCCAGCTTGAAATTCTATCGGATTGATACTTCTAATGGTACTCTGACAGAAGGGGCTGAGGCAGACGAGCCAACAGTACCCACAGTACCTACGGTTCCGGGATGGCCCTTTGTGGATGTGGAACCTACCGAAGGAAGCTGGAAGTACGAAAATGTCAAATATGTGTATGAAAATAACCTTATGGGAGGCATAGGGGGAAGTAACCAGTTCCAGCCGGATAGTCAGCTGACCAGAGCCATGTTTGCCACCGTACTGCATCGTATGGCAGGACAGCCTGGGGTCTCTTATACAGCAAAGTTTTCCGATGTACCTGCAGGACAGTGGTATACCAATGCTATCCTTTGGGCCAGTGAAACCGGAATTGTAAACGGCTATATGGATGGGCGTTACGGAATTAATGACAATATTACCCGTGAACAGATTGCCAAGATGCTTTACATTTATGGAGAAAAGAGAGGGTATAATGTAAGTGGCAGAACGCCTTTGACCAGCTTTATGGATTTGGCTGAGGTGAGTCATTGGGGTGTGGAATATATACAGTGGGCGGTTAATGCAGGTATGATTAGTGGAAAGCCCAATGCAGACGGAAGCTTCCGACTGGATCCTAAAGGACAGGCTACCAGAGCCGAGTGTGCCAAGATGCTGAGAATGTTCCAGGAAAAGTATCAATAAGGATAGCTGGTATATCGGAACTGACTGTTTGGCTATAGCTAAGGCTTCACAAAAAGAAAGAAAGAGGTATCTGATAAAATGGTAAGAACGCAGGTTTTAATGATGCTGAACAGACTGTTTAAGGCACCCGTTCATCCTTTTAACCTACAGAAAAAAGAAGGAAAGAGCTATGCCCTGTGGCAATATGAAAAGGGTGGAGAAACCTTAAAATTTTTTCAGAAAAAGTATACACAGAATATGATGCTGAAGAATAAAACGGTGGTGGATATTGGCTGTGGGCCGGCAGGAAAATCCTTATATTTTGCTTCTCATGGAGCCAAAAAGGTATATGGAGTGGATATGCTGGAGCAGTATAAAAAGGAATCCATGAAGCTGGCAGAGAAGCTGGGAGTTAAGGATAGGTTTGAATTTGTCAGCTGTGACAGCACCCGACTTCCTTTCCCAGACGGTTTTGCGGATACCATTATTTTGAATAATACCATGGAGCATTTGGCTGATCCAGAAAAATCTCTGACGGAAATGGAAAGAATATTGAGTAAGAATGGAAGAATCTATATTAATTTTCCCCCCTATTACCATCCCAGTGGAGCCCATCTTACCGATGCTGTTTTTATTCCCTGGGTACATCTGCTATTTTCTGACAAGGTGCTGATAGAAGCCTATAAAAAGCTGGTGAGTGGACTGCCTGATGGAGAGAGCAGGATTAAGTTCAGAATATCAAAAAGAGACGATGGTACAGAGTATTTTTCCTATATTAATAAGATGACAGTGAAGAGGTTTCGGCAAATAGTAAAGGAACTGGATATGAAGCCTGTGTATTATGAGGAGGTTCCATTAAGACCCTATCTGCTCTTATTGGCCAGGATTCCTGTGATAAAGGAGATGTTTATCAGAACGGTAGTATGTGTGTTTGAGAAAAAAAATGAGAGATAAAGACAGGGAGGCTGCTTGGATTGTCAAGCAGCCCTTTTTCACTGCTTTGCCGGTAAGTTATTTGACTTTCTTTATCTAAATTGTTAAGATTAACATACAACAGCTATGTGTAGTAAGGGGGAAGTACAGATGCTAAAGATGGAAATTTATCATAGTGGGATATGGATGTCTGATGGTCAGCACCCGTTATAGTAAGTCGGTAAAGGGGAGGATTCCGATATGGTGGGTGACTGGGATTGGATTTCTTTTTTAGTAGATACTGTGTCTGTTTTTCTAATTACCATAGGAATTTCCGGATGTGTCAGTATTTATAGCTTACATTTGCGTATTCCCAAATGTATTTTGATTACCATAATGGCGATAAAGCTATTATTGGTGGATGTGGGTATAGGAATCTGCTGGGAATATTTTTGTCAGAATGATAGGAAATACTATATTCTACTATCGTTTATTCTACTGATCGGTTCGTTGTTTATGATTTTTTTTACATGGTATGCCAGCAGGGATGAACTGTTAAAGGTAGTGATAGTCATTTTGACAGGAAACTATTTGACGATGCTCTGTAGGGGAATAGTTACTTTGCCCTCTACTTTGGGATGGATAAAGGGGAGGCAGGAGGAAGGACTGGAGCTTTTGGGGGTAGCCTGTGTGGTATTCGTAAGAAAATGGGGATTAAACTATGGAATTTTTGAGAAAATCAAAAAATATCAGCTGAGGGATAGAAGCTTTTGGATTATCTTTTCTGTGGGAAGCTGGATGCTTTCCCTGGGCTGTATCAGAGAGGGTTTATGGGAAGGGAAGCAGATCTATTGGTTAAAAATAGGCTTAACTATGTTGGTTATGGCAGGTTATATGATATATCAGAAGGTTCAGCAGGAGCATTTGGTTCAGGAAAATCAACTGTTGATTCAGCAGCAGAATCTTATGCAGGAGTACCATCAAGGATAGGAGGCCAAATCAGTCTGACAAGCCGGATGCATCAGGATATAGATAGACATATGGAGCTTTTGGAAGAACTGTCCATCTGTTGTCAGAAGAAAGAACGGATAGATAATGAAGAGCAGGATAATATCTGCTACTGCAAGGATATTGTAGTGGATTCCGTCATCTACAACAAGGTCAGAACTTGCAGGGAATCAGGTATCCAAACGAAAATTTCTATGGAAGATTTTGATAAAGGGAATATTTCTGATTTGGAAATACTGGGACTGTTATATAATCTGTTTGACAATGCAATAGAGGCTTGCCAGAGAGTAAAGGAGGGAGAGAGATTTATTGAAATCAGTGCGGTTAAGGTGGCAGGCAGGTTAATGCTAACGATACGCAATAGTATGAGAGAGGTAGAGGTACGAAATGGAAGGTTGGTAACCTCAAAGAAAAATAAGGACTTCCATGGAGTAGGATTGGGGATTATTGAGGACTTTGTGAAAAAGCATCGTGGAGTGATGAAAATTAAAGCAAAGGATGGAGTATTTGAAGTAGATATTGGTGTAGAAATATGGTAAATAAGACTTTTTTTCAATCGAAACTGTGTGATATGGCTTCGGTTGAAAAAAAGTTTTATTTTTTTTAAAAAATTTTAGGGATTTTTCATGAAAAAACGATTCTATAAATGAAGACCTAAGATGTCAATTATTACATAAAGACTGCTAAAAATGCCATTCTGTAGAAATCAGATTTTGAAATTACTATAATAAGAAGTAAAATGGAGATTTTATTGTATACATAAAGGTATCTATTCAGAAAGAATGCAGAAGGAATAGCTACAAGAAGGAGTATAAATGGAAAGATATCTGGATGTTCTATATATAATGGTATTGACGGTATTAGTCAGTTGTATAATAGCTTATATTTTCTTCCAAAGAAGAAAACGGAAGAAGGTCTTTGATGAAAGTCAGGATCTGTTGTTGCAGCAAAATCTGCTTCAGGAATATCAGGCAGCAGTACAGGAGCAGATGGATATGGCCAGAAAACTGCGCCATGATATTGCAAACCATATGGAGACGATGGAGGAGCTGGTCAAAAGGTATGGGGAGGATGAGAAGGTGTTTCAGTATATGGATTCCCTA
Source organism: Lachnospiraceae bacterium (assembly GCA_017532145.1). Taxonomy (GTDB): domain Bacteria; phylum Bacillota; class Clostridia; order Lachnospirales; family Lachnospiraceae; genus Kineothrix. The sequence continues at coordinate 45,906 of JAFXJR010000050.1, forward strand.
AGGGAGAAGTATAAAGGACTGGAAAGAATACACTACTGTAAGGACCCCATTCTGGATTCTGTTATCTATAATAAGATGAAAATCTGTATAGAGGCAGGAATCGAGACCAATATACGCATGAATTTTTTTGAAAAAGGCAGTATTCAGGAAATAGATATGCTAAAGCTTCTCTACCATCTATTTAATCATGCAATAGAAGGGTGCTGCCAGATGGAGAAGGGAGAGAGATTTATTGAACTGAGTGGTGGTTGCGTAGCAGGTCATATGATATTGAAAATGTGCAGCAGTATGAAGGTGGTGGAAGAAAAAAAGGGATATTTTCTGACCTTGAAAAAGAACAGGGAGATGTCCGGCATAGACATGACGGTAATCGAGGAGTTTGCCCGGAAGTACCATGGAGAAGTTATGGTGAAAATTGTTGATGGTATGCTGGAGACAACGGTAAGTGCAGAGATACAAACAGACACAAAAAATACAGGAAAAGAGAGGAGAATTAGTGATGATAAGAATAGGAGTGTGTGACGATAATGCCTTAGCCTTTGAGCGGATAGAAAGAGACTTAAGGGATTTTCTGGAACAGAATCAGGAGAGCTATACCTTACAGATGTTTCAGGGTGGGGAAGCCTTGTTAGAGTTTTGCAAGGATACAAGGAGTTGTCTGGATTTGGTGTTTATGGATATTGAGATGCCAGGGATGAATGGAATCGAAGCAGCCACCAGAATCCATGAATATCAGCCACACTGTCAGATTGCTTTTAACACAAATTATCTGGCATATGCTTCGGATGTCTACGAGACAGAACATTGTTACTATATCCTGAAGGATGAGTTTGCGAAACGGCTGCCGGATGTATTCAGAAAGTATAAGGAAAGTAAAAAGAGGAACAGGATATATATCAGGACAAAGAATGGAATAGAGAGAATCTATGTGCAGGATATCCTCTATGTGGAAAGACGGTTAAAAAAGAGCTATATCTGTATGCGGGAAGGAAATGAGATTGCCACCAGCTATCCTTTGGAGAAGATGATGGAGCAGCTGGAGGCCTTTGGATTTGGACGATGCCATACCAGCTATATCGTATCCTTTGAGAAGATACGCAAATATCGGGATGGCGGATTTGAAATGGATGATGAGAGATTTATCAATATAAGCAGAAAGTTTAGTGCGATAAAGAAGGATTTTTTGGTGTGGGCAGGAAATCAGATTTAACCGAATCAAGGAAGTTCCCCACTTCAAGTACACCAGGTACGAAGTGGGGAACGCTATTTCGTCGTGAAAGGGAACTTATTTGTGTCAGGTGGAGTACAGGCTTCATCTGACAAATTACAAAGTGGTTTTACCAGCAATCTGTTTTGACCAACAGCCTTTGCCAAGCAAGTCAGGTTCGTTTTATGTCCATGGATATGGAACTGAAATAGTTCTCTATTTTAGGGATTTAAAAAAATCAGCGATTTACTTGATAAAGATAAAAGGTAATGATTCAGCAGGTCTGTACATTTGCTGTGCTGACCGTGGGAAAACGCAGCGGTAACAATCGTAACGGTGAGGGTACTGAACAGTTATGATAAAAGATAAGGAGGGAACATGATGAAGAAAAGATGTTTGGGAATGCTTCTGGCAGCAGTTGTAGCTTTGACATCCATGGATGTGGGAGGCTTGATGGTGAAGGCAGCAGAAGTGGCGGAAACAGAGATTGCGGGGACAGAGGCTGATGGAGCGGAGGCTGTTCCACAGGAAATTCCTATATTGGAGATAGGGAGACAGGAAGGTTATATGGGGCAGATGCCAGTAGTAACGGCTTCCGGAGGGCAGGTTCACAAGCCCTTGCCAAAGCTGACGGGGAATAAGAGGATAGACGCTGCCAACATTGCTTATAGCCAGATTGGGTATACAGAAAGCTATTATGATGCTAATGGAAACTATTCCAGTAGCGGTAATTATAATGCTTATGGTCCCAAGGCCGAGTGGTGTGTGTACTTTGCCCGTTGGTGCGCCATGCAGGCAGGTCTGGATAGCTCCAAATGGTTGAATACAGGAAGTACTAACGCCCTTATTGCCTGGTTCCAGCAGCAGGGACGCTGGCATAACCGGGATAGAAATAAATGGAGTCTCTCCAGCAGAGGTTCTTATAGCGATGGAACGGATGATGGATACATTCCTGAGGTAGGAGATTTTGCCGCCATTGAGAATGGAAAAAGTGATGGAGATACCTCTGCAAATAACGCACCTGACCATACAGGTATAGTACATAGCGTGGATAGTAACTATATCTGTCTGGTAGAAGGTAATGTGGGAGATAAGGTGGTCTACAGAAAGTACAATCGCTCCAATCTCCGCTATAGCTCCAGTGTGTATATTGTGGGATTTGGAGAGCCGGATTATGGGACAGGAGGTTCTTCTCAGCCTACGACGAATCGATTGCCAATCGGTTCTTCGGACAGCTTAGGAGGTGGAGAAGGCTGTCTGTTTGTAGGAGGATGGGCATACGATCCAGACTCTTCCCGCTCTGCATCAGTGACGATTAAAATTAGTGTGGGAGGACCGGAAGGAACAGGCTCAACCTATACGATTACCACAAATCAAAGTAGACCGGATGTAGTCCAAGTTCATCCCAATGCTCCGGATAACTGCGGATTTGACCATATAGTGAAGGTGAATGAAAGAGGAAATCAGCCGGTTTATATTTATGCTGTGGATGCACAGGATGCAAGCAAGAGTACATTACTGGCGAGTAAGACAGTAATGATTTACGATGTACCCTTCTCTATAGATTTTGGTCAGAAGTCTTTAAGCGTAAAAACAGGAGAATTCATCAATTTTCCCTGTAGCTTTACCGGCGATGGAATCCACCATCTAAGCTATTTCTTTTCTGATTTTTCAGTAGCCAATATGAAAGGACTGACAGAGATAGATTGGACTAAGGGTACTTGCAAAATACAAATGCAAGGCGTGAAAGCCGGAGCCACTACATTGACTATCTATTTAATGGATACCAATGATAATCAGCTGTACAGTAAATCGATTCCGGTTACTGTGATTCAGCCGGTGACTGGTGTAGGGTTAAATAAAACCTCCTTAAGCCTAAAAGCAGGAAGTACAGGAAAGCTGACCGCTACCGTTTCTCCTTCGGATGCTTCTAATAAAAGTATCAACTGGAGCAGCAGCAACACCAGTGTGGCTACAGTAAGCAGTAATGGAACAGTGACTGCCAAGGCAGCTGGAACAGCTACGATTACGGCTGCCGCAGCAGATGGCTTCGGCAAAAAGGCAAGCTGTAGCGTTACCGTACAAAAGCCGGACATTAAGGTGACAGGTATTTCCTTAAACCGGACGACAGCCCAGCTGACGCTTGCTACGGCCAGTACCATACAATTGTCGGCAACCGTTACCCCATCCAATGCCACGAATAAAAATATCAACTGGAGCAGCAGCAACACCAGTGTGGCTACGGTAAGTAGTAAGGGAACAGTGACTGCCAAGGCAGCAGGAACAGCC
>JAFXJR010000006.1 GCA_017532145.1 Lachnospiraceae bacterium
CTGTTGGGATGAAAAAAGCCGAAAACCCTTGAAAACAAAGGCTTTCGGCGTTGTTAGCTGGCGTCCCAAAGAGGACTTGAACCTCCGACCCCACGCTTAGGAGGCGTGTGCTCTATCCAACTGAGCTATTGGGACATATTAAATTTTTTTGTCAGCCCCCGTAGTTATCGGACTCAGCTCCCTCCTAAGGTTTTTCCAAGGTGAGCGTTGTAACGCTACCTTAGGAGGCACTTGTTATATCCATTTAACTAAGGGAACACTGGTGATGGTTTTTAAATCACTGCTTATCAGTATAGCATAAAAGTCTGGGACTGGCAAGCTTTTTATTTAGGGAAAGTTGATATATCCCTGCATCCAAATCGTCCCCTTAAACCTTCTGCCTATCTCCGGCTCTCCATACAGGTCTTCCCGATTAATGCAAATATCAAATTCCAAATCGTTACAATTAATTGTCATCAGGCAGACTTCCTCGCCGGTCAGATGATTCTTTACCTTCCGATAGTCTATAATCTCTCCCAGCACAGAGTAATGGTCACATTCCACTCCATAGGGCATAAAATAGGTATCTACCAGACTAAAGACATCCTCCGTATGGATTTTTCTTGAAATCATAGAATAGGTATCCATATCCTCAAGAGTCAGACTCTCAATGGCATCCTCATCCCCCATTCTTGCAGCAGCAATTAAGGAATTTCTATTATTGGAGGCTTTTTTTATCTTCTTCCTGTCCTTTTCATCCTTCCTAATAGGCATCATAATTTTTCCCTGTGTAGACAGGGCTGAAAGGGTCAGGGTCGTTCCCTGGATAGGAAGGTTATTGCTGTTTTTTGCCTTTACATAGGGAATGATATTTTGCAGATAAAAGATAAGAGAGACTCCCACCTTAATATCATCACATATCCCTGCATAAGATTCATTTGCTGCATGACGCTCTACCGTCACATCCTCCTGAGAACTGATTCCTGTACCTCTTAGATAAGGATAATAATAATCATAGGAAAAATTATCTCCTTCCTCAAATTCTCCACATACTGCAATTCCAATGTTTTCGGCAAAATCTTTGCAAAACTGTGCCAACAGCCCATCTTCTCCATGTGCCGTATAAGAACGTTCCTGTGCATTTAAAATCACCTCTAACAGAAGCTTTTGCAGCTCTTTCCTACTCTTTATTCCTTTAAACCCTATCGCTCTCATGTATTTATGCAAAGATTTCACCTCTTTTCTTTTTACTGTTCCTTTTAACTACTACTGAATGACAGTCTGGCCACCCATATATGGCTGAAGCTTTTCTGGTATCCTAATGGAGCCATCTGCCTGCAGATTATTTTCCAAAAATGCAATCAGCATTCTGGGTGGAGCTACTACTGTATTATTTAAGGTATGAGCAAAATACTTTCCTTTTTCTCCATTGACACGAATCTTTAATCTTCTTGCCTGTGCATCCCCCAGATTGGAGCAGCTACCCACTTCAAAATACTTCTTCTGTCTGGGCGACCAGGCTTCCACATCGTAGGATTTCACCTTTAAATCTGCCAAATCTCCGGAGCAGCATTCAATGGTTCTCACCGGAATATCCAGAGAACGGAATAAATCTACTGTATTCTGCCACAACTTTTCAAACCACTGGGAAGATTCCTCTGGCTTACATACTACTATCATTTCCTGCTTTTCAAACTGATGAATACGATATACCCCTCTTTCCTCCAAACCATGGGCTCCCTTTTCTTTTCTGAAGCAGGGAGAATAGCTGGTCAGCGTCTGAGGAAGCTGATTCTCAGGAAGAATAGTATCGATAAACTTTCCAATCATAGAATGCTCAGAGGTTCCAATCAGATACAAATCCTCTCCCTCAATCTTATACATCATGGCATCCATCTCAGCAAAGCTCATTACTCCGGTTACTACGTTACTTCTAATCATAAACGGTGGAATACAATAAGTAAAGCCTCTTTCAATCATAAAATCTCTAGCATAAGAAATTACTGCTGAATGCAGTCTGGCAATGTCTCCCATAAGGTAGTAGAATCCATTTCCTGCCACCTTTCTGGCGCTGTCTAAGTCGATACCATTTACCTTTTCCATAATGTCTGTATGATAAGGAACCTCAAATTCAGGCACTACCGGCTCTCCATATTTCTCAATTTCCACGTTTTCACTGTCATCTTTCCCTATCGGTACGCTGGGATCAATAATATTGGGAATTACCATCATAATCTGATTGATTTTTTCCTGTAACTCCTTTTCCTTCTCCTCCAGTTCAGTAAGTCTCTTTGCACCTGCAGCAACCTCTGCTTTCTTTGCTTCTGCTTCTTCCTTCTTTCCCTGTGCCATTAAAGCACCTATCTCTTTTGATATTTTATTTCTATTTGCCCTCAGGTCGTCTGCCTCCTGCTGGGTCTTTCTGCTTTCTGCATCCAGTTCAATTACCTGGTCTACCAGCTCCAGCTTATTCTCCTGAAATTTCTTTTTCATATTTTCCTTGACTGCTTCAGGATTTTCTCTTAAAAATTTAATGTCAATCATCGTTGTTATACTCCTTTTTTATTCTATCAAAGTGGAGATACAGATTGTGCAAGTCTGTTTCAAGTACGTTTAGCTCTCCAATACTTTTTCAATAAATATATCGTTTGAACTAAGAAGATCTTTTACAATATCCTGTTGTATAATTTCTCCCTTATTATCATAAATAATCTTAATAAAAGGTTTATCCGGGTGATTTTTATTCTGCCTGATTACGATTCCTACCTCTCCATAGTTGGTAAGTACATAGGAACCTACTGGATACACAGCAATAAATCCAAGAAAAACGTCTACCACTCTTCCATCAAATAAAATATTCTTATTATTTCTAATATATTGAATTGCATGATAACTTCTGCTTCTTCTACAACCAATGCCACAAATCATTTCATCAAATGCCTCACAGACATCCACAATCCGTACTTCTATTGGAATATTTTTCTTTCTCATTTTTAATGGATATCCATTTCCCTTGATATGTTCATGGTGGCTTAAAATGACCCTTTTACTTAACTCAGAAATCCAGGAAGCGTCCCTGACTGCATGATATCCATAGATGGGATGCTTTTTATATTCTATAAGCTCTGCTTCTGAAAATTCATCCAATCCTCTATTCACATAATCTACAGTAATATATCTTAATCCCAAATCATGCAGAAGACATCCCACGCCCATCTCATGAATATTTTTTTGAGGCAGCTTCATTTTAAGAGCAGTCACTATGGCTAAAGAGCAGATACTTAAGGAATGTTCATAAAGATCAAAGCTTCTCTCTTTAATTTCATAAATTCTTTCGATTAGCTCCTCCTCCTGTAAAAGATTGTCGATAATCTTGTCTGTTGTATCGACCAGCTCTATCAGTTCATTGCTGTTGCAATAGGTATGCTTTTCAATGGCTTTCTTTACACTTTCCCTTAATGTTTTTTCCACTCTTCCCCTTAAAATAATTGCTCTCTCTACCTCAAAATCTATTTCCTCCTTAATATACACTTCTATGATACCAAGTTCTTCCAATCTTTCGATATATTCTTTTTGTAATTGACACCCTTCTGATAACAAAAAAATATATCCTGGCATCACTATTGGTTTGGCCAGAATTTCTCCTCCTGCCAAATCAGATATCTTACATAATCTCATTGTATACTCATGCCCCTTATCAAAGTGAAGCCTCATCCTCCACTTCGCTACTTTATCATTACTACTTTATTCTTTACCCTTCATTGCTATATCCAAAGCCTGCTTTTCTTCCTGACTCAACGGAATAGAGCATTCTCCCTTCTTTATCTCCTTAGCATAGCAATAACAACCATCACTACTATGGACAGAATTTATCACTACCCCACTATTACATTCATCCAGCAGGGCAAGACTAAAGCTTAACTGACCTCCCATTTCCCGAAAAGCATCATATCTGACAAGTCCCATCTTTTGAAAGGCTGGCTGCAGCTTTTTATACAGATTACAGATATCCTGATTATGCTTTTCATGAACTGCCTTAATCACTCTGTTGTCTTCATATAACCCAATAATATCCTTTTCCAGACTTTTTGCATCCTGTCCCTGCATAAAATTCATATACCGTTTCTTTAGATTGTTGGTCTTTACGATAAAAACAATCAACAGAATCAATAAAATCAGGATAAGACTAAACATTCCCAGCAGCAAATACCCAATATCTACATTCCCCAAACCAATATAATTCAATATTTCACTATTCACTTTTTTCTCCTATCGTATTACATTAGTGTTTCAACTTATCTGTGATCTTTTCCAAATCCTCATGATTATAAAACTCTATTTCTATTTTACCCTTATCCTCACCCTTAGCGGAAATAGATACCTTTGTTCCCAACGACTGCTTTAATTGTTCTTCTATATTTCTATAGATTATCTTGAGTGCTTCATTTTCCTTTACCACCGTTTTTTCCTTCACCGGCTGATTCAGACTTTTTACCAGCTTTTCCACCTCGCGGACACTAAGCTTTTCATCAAAAATCTTCTGGGCAATCAGATACTGCTGCTCCGGGTTTTCTATGGAAATCAAAGCTCTGGCATGCCCGGTAGTAATCATCTCATCGATAACCATCTGCTGAACCTCATCACAAAGCTTGAGTAGTCTCATAGAATTTGTCACGGCTGTTCTGCTTTTTGAAACCCTCTCTGCTACCTCATCCTGTCTCAGCTTAAACTCAGTGAGAAGCCTTTTAAAAGCCATTGCCTCCTCTATGGGATTGAGATTTTCACGCTGGATATTCTCAATTAAGGAAATTTCAACAATCTCCTGGTCTGACAGTTCTTTAATAATAACTGGTATCTCTTTTAATCCTGCCATCTTGGCTGCCCGCCACCGTCTTTCACCAGCAATAATTTCATAATATCCTTTTTTATCCTGTACTAAAATCGGTTGAAGCAAACCAAACTGTTTAATAGATTCTGAAAGCTCTAAAAGAGCATCTTCATCTATTTTTTTTCTGGGCTGCTCTCTGTTTGGCTCTATCATTGTAACCTTTATCAAGGTTTCCGAACCGGCAGCTGCCACATTCGTTGCTTTTGTTGCCTTTCCTTTTGCTTCTGCTGCTCCCATTGGTATTAAGGAATCCAGACCTCGTCCCAGTCCCCTTGCTGCCATATTTTAGTATCCTTTCTCCCAATCAAAACGGATATCCTCTATCCGCTTCACTACCTACTTTTCACCGGATGCAAGCCAGTCTCTTTCCCCTTATTTCGCACAACACTTGTGACATTTATATGTTGTGTTCGCAACGTTGCGTTTGCACCTGTTGCATTCACATATGTTGTGTTCGCCTATATTACATTTGTACTTGGCATACTTAAAGTGGGGGACTTCCTTGATTCGGTTAAAGTCATATTCATATGCTACTTTCTTGTCTGTCACCTGACTTTATCGTTTCATCACCAAAGCCAATAAATTTATGACATAGTTAATCAAGTCAAACATCTCCATAACTGTTCACTACCTTCATCGTTACGATGCAAAATCCATGAAAATCGCCTATGGCGATGGGATTTTTGCTCACTACAACTATATTTTCGTACGGTCAGTACAGCAAGTGTACAAACCTGCTGAATAGTTATGAATCTCCTTACTTTGCATCAAAGTGAACATTCACCTTCTGCCTTGCTGCTTTTTGCCTCCGCTAAAGTTCCTCCTCTGTACCTGCAATCACTTCCTCTGCAAGCATCAGATATGCCTTTGCCCCTGCTGATTTGGAAGCATACATTGTAATAGGCATTCCATGGCTGGGTGCTTCTGCCAGACGAATATTTCTGGGGATTACCGCCTGATAAACATGCTGATTTAGATTATCTTTCACATTTTCTACTACCTGTAAGGATAAATTTGTTCGGGCATCATACATAGTAAATACAATACCTTCTATCTTGAGAGCCGGATTTAATCTCTCTTTTACCAGTTGAATCGTGTGGATTAACTGGCTTAATCCTTCCAGAGCATAATATTCACATTGGATAGGTACCAATACTGAATCTGCTGTCGTCATTGAATTAATGGTTAGCATATTTAGGGAAGGCGGACAATCTATAATAATAAAATCGTATTGCTGCTTTATCTTATCCACTTCTTTTTTTAACAGAAATTCTTTTTTATCAATATCAATCAATTCAATCTCTGTGGCTGCAAGATTCATATTAGAAGGAATCAAGGACATCCTTTCTATCACATTTTCAATTATGCAGTCTTTTATGGAAGCATCACCAAGGATTAATTCATATATAGTGGTTTGAATATTATTTTTATCCACACCAAATCCACTGGTAGTATTTCCCTGCGGATCCGCATCGATAAGCAATACTTTTTTTCCTTTTTGAGCCAACGCAGCAGCAAGATTAATGGACGTAGTAGTCTTACCTACTCCTCCCTTTTGATTTGCTATCGCAATAGTTCTCCCCATTCTGCATCACCTTTCATCAATCACTTGTTTATAGTCTGTTGCCAAAGCGCATATGGGAAGCTGCTCCCCATCCGCCCCACAGCTTACTTAAGCTAAATCATCATAGCGTAATGATTCGGTTTGATTATATCACTAAAAATCTTTATAATCCATAGTTTTTTATCAAATATGTCGTAAAATCCAAGCTTTAGCTATGGAGATAAGGCACATCTATCAAATTTACTCTTATATACGAATATCTATAAAAATCCCATATGTATTAGATTGACATAGTGGAACTATGTGCAATTAGCGGCAACTTTTCAGTAGGTCTTCACCCTTTCTGTACTGACTGTATGAAAACGTAGTTGCAGCGACATAAATGTAAGAGTATGAACAGTTATGATTATGGTTTTTGTGGAAATAATAGGAAAATAACAAACAAAAACCTGATTTGTAAATCCTATTCATGTTTCACGTGAAACATAAAAGGTGAAACACTTGATAAAAAATGGTAACAATACTCATTTTTCATCAAGTGTTTTATTATGCGTCAAAGTGGATATTCACAATCTGATACAGTTAAAAAATCTGAATTAAATTATTTTTAATCGCAAATACCGCAGCCTGGGTTCTATCACTGGCATCAATCTTTTTCAAGATATTAGACATATGATTCTTAACAGTTCTTTCACTAATTTTCAGATTTGCAGCAATCTCCTTATTAAATTTACCATCGGCCACCTGAATCAACACCTGCAGCTCACGTTTAGTTAAGGATTTTATTTTTTCCTGATCTACATCCCGATTAACCAATCTTGAATTAAGTGACGGAATTAAACTGGGCTGAATATAGTTTTCACCGGCAACTATACTATTAATTGCTTTTTTTAATTCAGCTGATTCCGCATCCTTCATAATATAACCATCTACACCTATATCTACTGCTTTTAATAGATATTCTACCTCATTGTGTATGGTCAGTATCAAAACCTTAACCTTTATCTTATTCTTTTTTAACTGTTCCAATACCTGAATCCCATCCATATTGGGCATATTAATATCTAATAATAAAAGATCGGTTTTTACTTTGCGAAGAATCTGCAAACATTCAATTCCATCAGCTGCTTCGGCAACAACTTCTATTTTCCCATCAAATTCTAATATCTGCTTAATCCCTTCCCTAATCAGGACATGGTCATCAGCAATAATAACTTTAATACTCATATCGTTTCTCCTATTCCAAGACCTTGCTTATATACAAGGAATTTCTATTTTTATCCTGGTTCCTCTTCCTGCTTTACAGTCTATTTCTATTTTACCAGATAAAAATTCAACTCTTTCTTTTAGAATAGACAATCCAAATGCCCATCTTCAGAGGATAAAACATTGTTGTAGTCAAAACTGTGTCCATTATCTTCTATCTGAATAAGATATTCCTTATTGTCTATATTCTCCAGTAACAGAGTAATCCTGCTTCCTCCTGAATGCTTAATCGCATTTTGAAGACACTCCTCTACAATTCTATAAATGGACAACAAAACAATACTGTTTTCACTATAGATTTCGTCTATCCTACTCTCAATATGCATTTTGGAACTATAGGTCAATCTTTCTATAAGTAAAATCAGAGTTTCCTTCAATCCCAAATCATCAAAGGTCATAGGTCTTAAATTAAAAATTATATTTCTGATTTCCTGAATAACAGACTTTAGTTTTTGATTGACTGCTGCTAATTCCAGCTTAGCTTTTGTAGGATCTTCATCAATAAACAGGGAACTTAATTCAATCCTATGAATCAGATAGGCCAGATTCTGGAGAGAATCATCATGTAAATCTCTTGCGATTCTCTGCCTCTCTTTTTCCTGATATTCTAAATATTTATAATAAAACTGGCTATCCTCTTTAGAATCTTCCCCAGCATTTACCTGCTTCCATAATCCATCCGGCATAATATACCCCTTGTAACCATTCAGTCCCTTCATTGTTGCGAGAAAAAATCCATGCAAAATTATCTGTAACATAACGGTTCGGTATCCTCACTGTTACCTTATTGCCACTATGTTTTCCTACCGTCAGCACGGCAAGTATATAGTTCTGCCGAATAGTTACTCCATAACAATAAATACAAATATAGCTCATCCCATCTTACCGTCTAATAGGCAAGCTGTCAGCCAAGAGGCTCCTTTGTTGGCAAGCCCGCTTTTCTGGGATATTTTACTGGTGTAGGCTTTACCTTTTTTACAACCAGCAGAGACCTTACTATATCCGAGTCCGGCAAAAGAAAGTCTGTCTTTCCTGCAATCTGTCCTCCTAATAAGGAAATAGCCTTTTGTGCCTTCTCCATTTCTTCTTCCAGCTTCTCAGATTTATAGGCAATAAAATATCCTCCTATTTTTACAAAGGGTAAAGCATATTCTGCCAGAGTAGAAAGATTAGCCACTGCACGGGAAACACAAAACTCAAATCTTTCTCTTAGCTTTCCAGGCTTAGCAAAATCCTCTGCTCTTCCATGCAGAGTATCCACATCATCCAAATCCAGCTTATAGACTACCTGATCCAAAAATTTAATTCTCTTATTCAAAGAATCCAAAAGGGTAATCTTCATCTTCGGAAAAACAATCTTCAGGGGAATACCGGGAAATCCTGCACCGGTACCTACATCTATCACATTCATTGTGTGAATTTTATCTCTATCCCCCAATATGTCCAATCCCTTTACCAGAGAAAGACTATCCACAAAATGCTTCTTTAATACCTGATCATAATCCGTGATTGCGGTTAGATTCATAAAAGTATTCCATTCCTTTAACAGCTCATAATACATAATAAACTGACGCTTCTGCCCAGAATCCAAAACAATTCCCCATTCCTCTAAATCCTTATCAAACTGACTAAAATCATACATAGCCAAAACTCATACCTCCCATTTTTCCCTCTTGCTATCATACTGTTTGTAACAGTTAATTACCCCAATGCCCTAAAGATTTTATCATCCTTTGCCAGCTTCCCTACTCCTTTTTTCTTTGACTGGCATACTGCTCCAAATAGATTAAAAGAACAGAAATATCTGCCGGTGATACCCCGGATATTCTGGAAGCCTGTCCTACGGAAACAGGTCTGTACTTGGACAGCTTCTGACGTGCTTCCAACCGCAGACTCCCCACCTCATCATAATCCAGATTTTCCGGAATCTTCTTCTTTTCCATCTTTTTAAACTGCTCTACCTGACGAATCTGTCTGGCGATATAACCCTCATATTTCAATTCTATTTCCACTTGCTCAATTACATCTTGAGGAAGCCTCTTTCTTTCTTTATCTATTGTCTCCAGCATTTGATAGGACATCTCCGGCCGGCAAATCAACTCTGCCAGAGAGACTGCCGTTTTCAAAGGAGCACTTCCATGAGAAACTAAAAAATCCTGTATATCTTTGGAAGCTCCTACCATAACCGACTTTAATCTTTTCACCTCCTGTTCTATCAGATTTTTCTTTTCTACACAGGCATTATAGACCTCCTCTGTCACCAAACCTGCCTGATAACCCTTTTCTCTCAATCGTAAATCTGCATTATCCTGGCGAAGCAGCAGACGATACTCTGCTCTTGAAGTCATCATTCGATAAGGCTCCCGATTATCCTTTGTCACCAAGTCATCGATTAACACTCCAATATAGGCTTCTGATCGATCGAGAATTATTTGCTCCTTTTCTCTGAGAGAGGCAGCAGCATTTATGCCGGCAACCAATCCCTGTGCAGCAGCTTCCTCATATCCACTGCTGCCATTAAACTGTCCTGCACTGAACAGTCCCTTTATTTCACGAAATTCCAAGGTAGGATACAGTTGTCCTGCATCAATACAGTCATATTCTATGGCATAGGCATTTCTGACTATTTTGCAGTTTTCCAGTCCGGGTACCGTTCTGTACATAGCCAGCTGTACATCCTCCGGCAAGGAGGAGGACATTCCTCCCACATACATTTCATTAGTATACCGTCCCTCCGGCTCAATAAAAACCTGATGCCTTTCTCTATCTGCAAATTTCACTACCTTGTCCTCAATAGACGGACAGTATCTGGGGCCTGTCCCCTCAATAATTCCTGCATAGATAGGAGAACGATGTAAATTCTCGTTGATAATCTCATGGGTTTTACTGTTGGTATAGGTGAGCCAACAGGATACCTGGTCTATCTGTACCTTCTCAGCATCTGTGGAAAAGGAAAAGGGAATCACTCTCTCATCCCCAAACTGTTCTTCCATTCTGGAAAAATCAATACTTCTCTTATCCATCCGTGCCGGAGTCCCTGTTTTAAATCGTCTTAGCTTAATCCCCAAATCCTCTAAGGATTTTGTCAGATAATCTGCAGCCTGCAGTCCATTGGGACCCGTCTGCGTAATTGCCTCTCCACAAAGACATCTTGCCTTTAAATAGGTTCCGGTGCAAAGGATAACTGCCCGGCATTCATATATCGCTCCAGTAAATGTTTTTACACCGGTAATCCGTTTATTATTATTTGAATTTTCGACTAAAATCTCACATATTTCCGCTTGCTTAATAGTCAGCTTCTCCTGATTTTCCAGTACCTGTCTCATGGCGGCAGAATAAGCAGCTTTATCTGCCTGGGCTCGCAAAGAATGGACGGCAGGGCCCTTGGATTTATTCAGCATCTTGGATTGAATAAAGGTTCGGTCTATATTTTTGCCCATTTCTCCGCCCAATGCATCGATTTCCCTTACCAAATGACCTTTTGATGATCCTCCTATATTGGGATTACAGGGCATTAACGCAATACTGTCCACACTCATGGTAAAAATAACGGTTTCCATCCCCAGTCTGGCACAGGCTAAGGCTGCCTCACACCCTGCATGACCGGCACCTACTACACAAACATCCACTTTTTCCTTCCAACCAGCCATTTTAATCTCCTTTCTTCATCCCCGGTGTAACTGTTCAGCACCCTCTCAGTTATGTTATTGCTACTACGTTTTCCTATGGTCAGCACACCAAGTGTACAGACCTGCTGACTCGTTACTCCCCGGTTTTACTTTCCCATGCAGAATTTTGAAAAAATCTCATTCAGCAGGTCCTCTCCTACTTCTTCCCCTATAATCCTTCCAAGAGCTGCATAGGCACTCATCAGGTCAATGGAATAGAAATCCTCCGGCATTCCCTGCTGCAGACTGATTAATACCTGCTGCATACTTTCAAATGCCTCCAGCATAGCTTCTTTATGCCTGATATTGGTAATCACGGTTTCCTCATTATATTGGATACCTCCTGAAAAAAACATGGCTTTAATCGTCTCCTCCAACTGATCCATACCCAAATATTCCTTGGTGGAGATTCTAATCACAGGAATCTGTCTGCCATCCACTAACTGATGAAGCATTTCCTCTGTTATTACCTCCTCTAAATCCGTCTTATTCAGCAGAACCATCACTTTCTTTTCCGATATCATCCTCATAATATTATAATCATTTTCATCCAGAGGAACAGACACATCTACCATATAAAGGATTAAATCTGCCTCCTCAGCATACCTTCTGGCCTTCTCTATTCCGATTTTTTCTACCACATCCTCTGTATCTCTGATTCCTGCCGTATCTACTATATTTAAACTGATACCATTTAATCGAATACTCTCCTCTAATACATCTCTGGTGGTTCCTCTAATCTCAGTAACAATGGCTCTCTCCTCTCCTACCATAGCATTCAGCAAGGAGGACTTTCCCACATTGGGCTTGCCTAGAATCACCGTATTAATCCCTTCCTTTAATAGCCTGCCATTGTCTGCAGAATCCAACATTTTCTTCAGGGAGGCAAGAATCTCCTGGGTTTTCTCTGTCAATCGCTCCTGATACCCATCCAGACTCATATGCTCCGGATCATCCAGCGCTGATTCGATAAAGGCTATTTCATAGATAATCTTGTCTCTCAACTCTCCAACTAAGTTAGAAACAGAACCTCTCAGCTGCTTCACTGAACTTCTTAAGGCCAGTTTATTTTTCGAATGAATCAAATCCATAACTGCCTCTGCTTTGGATAAATCAATTCTTCCATGCAGAAAGGCTCGTTTCGTAAATTCACCCGGCTCTGCTAACCTTGCACCGTTTCTCAACACTGCCTCTAAAATCTGATGAAGTATAATCACACCACCATGACAGTTGATTTCTACAGTATCTTCCATGGTATAGCTTCGGGGTGCTTTCATCACACTTATCATTACTTCATCTAAAAAACTGTCTTCACCTTCTATATCGTCTATAATATAGCCATAATGAATCGTATGGGAAGGCAAATCCAGCAACTTTTTTTTGCCTGACTTGGTTCTATATAATTTATCTGCTATCTGAACTGCCTCATTTCCACTGATTCTGATAATACCTATCCCCGCATCAGACAGAGCCGTCGCTATTGCCGCTATCGTATCTGTTTTCATCACACTCTCCTCTCCTGACAGTCAATCTTATCCACCATTCATCTCATATAAAGAAACCCTTGAACCCGAAAAAGGTTCAAGGGTTTTGCCTATGCTGTTTCTATTAATAAAGCCTCTATCATTTATTTTTTAAGGTAACAACCACCCGACGAAACGGTTCTTCTCCTTCGCTGTGAGTTGTAACGAATCTATCCCCCTGCAAAGCAGAGTGGATAATCCTTCTTTCATAAGGGTTCATCGGCTCCAGAGAAAGTGCACGCCTTGTTTTCTTTACCTTAGACGCAATATTTTTTGCCAGATTTTCAAGCGTTTCTTTTCTTCTCTGTCTGTAATTCTCTGTATCCAGCTTTACCCGGATATAGTCCTCTGCCTCCTTATTGACTACCAGTGACAACAGATATTGTAAGGAATCCAGAGTCTGTCCTCTTTTTCCAATCAAAACCCCCATCTCTCCTCCGCTGAGATCAATATCCATGGTAGCGTTTGCTTCATCATACTTAATCGCAATTTCTACCTGAAGCTTCATAGCAGCAAATACATCCTCAAGAAACTTTTTCGTTTTATCAGTAATGGAAAACTTGACTTTCGCCTTGATAATAGCGGGTTTGAATCCTATCCCCAAAAATCCGGCTGAACCCTCTTCAACAATGATATAATCTAACTTATCACTGGTCACTGCCAGCTTCTGACAAGCCTCAGTGATTGCATCATTTACCGTTTTTGCTGAAACCTCAATATAATCCATTGATTTACCCTCCCGCTATTTTTTATTATTCTTCTCATTGTACTGTTTTACCATATTAGCTTTTGCTGCTATACTCCCCGGTTTTGCATTTGTATGATAATACTCTGTGGATTTTTGTAATCGCTTGTCTCTTTCCTCCTGGCTTAAAGAGGATTGAGCTGAAGCTTTAGCCGTTATGTTTCTGGTATTCATACTGGCATAATTATTGATAGCGTTAGGATCAATTCCTGCCTTTTTCAGCTTTTGATTCCTCTTCTCAACATTCTTCTTAATTACCTCATCCAAATCCACCTTATCCATATGCTTATTGATAATAATCTGCTGAATACTTCTAATTACAGAACCGGCAATCCAGTAAATACCCATACCGGCAGGCAGAGTATAACAGAAAAAGGCGGACATAATAGGCATCATTACATTCATGGTCTTCATGGAAGAAGCCATCGGATTATCCCTGTCATCTGTCGTCTGCTGAGGCATCAGCTTGGTATTAATCCACTGTGTCAGTGCAGATAACAGAGGAATAGCAAAGGCTGCCACCACCATAAGATAGGCTCCTGCAGCTATGGCTTCTGTCACAATATAGGAAGGAGAATTTCCTATATTAATGCCCAGAAAATTATTATACCTCTCCAACGTTTCCACGGTACTATTCACATCCGAAGTTAAGGCTGGAAACTTTTCAGAAATACTGTGCCATTCAGCTGTAGAAGCCCTGTTTAAAACGTCTACAAAGGTATTTCTGATATATTCTGTATTTCCTCCAGTAAATTCTTCACTGGTAAACTGCTTGGCAAAAACTGCTGCATCCTTAAAACTTTGAATAAACTCTGCACTGCCCGGCTCACTAATCAGCTTGTCTACCAAAGGAAAAAAGGCTTCCTTTACCTTTGCTACATAAGCCGGTACTGCATAAATTACCCGATATAAAGCAAACAAAATAGGCATCTGAACCAGCAGCTGTACACAGCTTCCCGTAGGAGAAACTCCGTATTTTGCATAGACTGCCTGGGTTTCCTCATTCATTCTCATCATGGAATCGTTGTCTTTTTTCCCCTCATACTTAGCTCTGATAGCCTGAATTTCAGGATTCATCTTGACAGAAAGCTTGGAAAACTTCTGCTGCTTAATCGTCAGGGGCGTCATCAGAAGATAGATGACAATGGTAAATAAAATAATAGATAAACCTATATTAGGAATACCGATTTTATCTAAACAGAAAAAAATACCTTCCATTATATAACCCAGCAGCTGTGCCACCGGACCGATAATAAAAGTTTCCGTCTGTGTTAAAATTATACCCAGCAATTTTATTCCTCCTATAAACGAACTATATTTGCATTGCTTCTCTGGAAATTGTCTTGATTATCCACTGTTTTTATGGAACAGGATCATATCCTCCCTTTGAAAAAGGATTACATCTTATAATTCTCCAGACAGCCAAACATCCCCCTTTAAATGCCCCGTATTTTTCCACTGCCTCCAATCCATATTCGGAACAGGTAGGCAGATAGGGACACCTCGTGGACTTCATAGGAGATAGATATTTCCTATAGAACTTAATCATGCAGATAAAAAATTTTTTAATCATCATAAAAAAATATTTTCAGGATATGGTGAAGCTTTCCCAGATGCAGCAAGGCACTCTCTATCTCCGCATAGGAGGCCGAATGAGCATTTTTCTTCGCTACTACTACAATATCCCATCCCCGACAGAAGATATTTTCATGCAGTCTGTAGCTTTCTCTCACCAATCTTGTGATTCTGTGGCGCACAACACTGTTACCGACTTTCTTACTGACAGATATTCCCACTCTGTTCCTATCTGTATGGTTTTCCAATATATACATCACCAGATGTTTATTGGCATATGATTTTCCCCTTTGATATACCGTACTAAATTCATAAGTCTTTTTTAACGAATCTGAAAATTCCATCTTACTTCCATATTAATTTTCTATCAATTTCCTATCCATTTCCATATCTTAAGAGAAAAAGGCCACAACAATGCGGCCTATGCTGACAATCTCTTTCTTCCTTTTGCTCTTCTGGCAGCTAAAACCTTTCTTCCACCAGCAGTACTCATTCTCTGTCTGAAACCGTGAACTTTCTTTCTCTGTCTGTTTTTTGGCTGAAACGTCATTTTCATAACAAATGCACCTCCTTTTTACCCTGTATGCTACATAGCTGAACTACCAATAGTCACGCTGAAAAATATCGTTACAATTATATAGGATAATTTAAATAACGTCAAGTAAATAAAATTAAATTAATAAAATATATACAGGCGATGATATAGAATATGACTGAACAGTTACCCAAAAAATCTTGATAAATTCGTGATTTTCACAAACACCATATCTTGTTGTTGTTTTCTGTTATCCACCACAAAATATAGATTGTGGATAAGTTATCCACAATTACACATTGGCTTCTTTTTTATCCACAAGTTATCCACAATTTATCATAAGCATTGTGGATAAGTGTGGATAACTTGTTAATTATTCCTCCTAACCCCTGATTTTTCAGCATTTAAAAATGTGGATAACTATTCCTAAAGTTATCCACATCATGTGGATAACTTTCCAAGCTTTAAAATTTTTACTCAGTTATCCACAATTGTGGATAACTTTATCCACATAAATTAAATGTTTGAAATTTTATACCATTTATATTAAGATAGCTATATGTATTTATTTTACTTTTATTACCATTCAGCAGGTTCGGAGATTTTCTGCCCGAACCATAAAAAATAATGGAGGTATCTTTATGGACTTCATTGAACAAAACTGGGAATTGATTAAGACTACGATTAAACAGGAATATGGTCTTTCCAATATATCCTATAATACGTGGATAGCCAATCTTAATTACTATAACTCAGAAAACGACGTAGTTACGATTGTTATCCCTTCTGATAACGCTCATGCTCTCAGCTATATTGTTGCTAAATATAAAAGCTACTTTCAGGTTACTATCTCTGAAATGATGGACCATGAATATGATGTATCTTTTATCCTGGAAAAGGATGTTGGGGAAACAGAAGATTCTATGGCCTTAAAGCCCTATTATAATATTAATTATGAAAATGCTAACCTAAATCCTAAATACAGATTTGATACCTTTATTGTAGGAAGCAACAATAAACTTGCCCATTCTGCTGCTCTTGCCGTAGCTGAATCACCAGGAAATACCTACAATCCTCTCTATTTATATGGAAGAGCCGGTCTGGGTAAAACCCATCTGATGCATTCCATTGGCCACTTTATCCTAAAGCAGAACCCGAATATGAAGGTTCTTTATGTCACCTCTGAGCAGTTTACTATAGAAGTAATCAGCTCTATCCGAAGCGGTAATGCTGCTGATATGACCAAGCTTAGAGATAAATATCGGACTGTAGATGTCCTTCTTATTGATGACATCCAATTTATTATAGGAAGAGAAAGTACACAGGAGGAGTTTTTCCACACCTTTAATGTCCTTCATGCATCAGAAAAGCAGATTATTATTTCTTCTGATAAACCTCCCAAGGATATGGAAACTCTGGAGGAAAGATTCCGTTCCCGGTTTGAATGGGGACTGATTGCAGATATTCAGGCTCCTGATTATGAAACCCGAATGGCCATTTTGCAGACCAATGCAGAAAACTTTAATAAGAAGATAGACGATGATGTTTTTGCTTATGTGGCAACCAACATTAAATCCAATATCCGTGAACTGGAAGGTGCTTTAAATAAGATTATTGCCTATTCCAAGCTGAATAATGTGGAAATTAACCTGGAAATCGCGCAGGAAGCCTTAAAGGACATTATCCATCCCAATCAGCAAATGGAAATTAGCCCCAAGATGATTATCAACATTGTGACTGAACATGCAGGACTTAAGCCGGAAGACATTACCTCCCGAAAACGCAACTCACAATTTACCGAGCCTCGCCATATTGTAATGTATCTGTGCCGGACTCTGACAGATACCTCCTATCAGCATATTGCCAAGCTGTTGGGCAGGAAGGATCACAGTACGATTATCCACGGAGTAAAAAGAATTACTGAGGAAATTTCTCATAATGAGGAGCTGAAAAACAAAATCGAAGTGATTAAGAAAAAAATTAGTATGGGATAGCTTATTCACTTATCCACAATTGTGGATAAGTTATCCACATAGGCAAAAAAAATTGTGGATAACTTTTTTTAGAACGGCAAAAAAAAATTGTGGATAACTTTTGCCCGAATTTTAAAATGTGGATAACTTATAAGTTTTCCACACTCTATCCACAAGTTATCCATAAGTTTTTCACAGGTTAAGGATTTCCTTTTTGCCCGAAAAATAGTATAATGGAGAGAGTTATCCACATATCCACAATGCCTACTACTAATACTACTAAATACTTTATATATATCTTATAGGCTTTTCGGGGTCTGGCAAAATGAAGAAAAGGAGTCGAAACATGAAATTAGTTTGCACAAAATCAGAATTGCTGAGGGGAGTACAAACGGTAGCCAAGGCAGTTCCCAACAAAACTACCATGTCTATTCTGGAATGTATCCTGGTGGATGCACGAGGAATGGATATCAGACTGATTGCTAACGATATGGAACTGGGAATAGAAACCATTATCGATGGTGAGATTGTGGAAAAGGGTATGATAGCCCTGGATGCTAAAATTTTTTCAGAGATTGTCAGAAAGCTTCCTGAAAATGATATTGTTATTGTTACTGATGAATCCTTAAAGACGACGATTACCTGTGAAAAGTCGAAGTTCAACATTATCGGAAAGACAGGAGATGATTTTGCCTATCTGCCCTCCATAGAAAAAATTGATTCTATTGTGGTATCTCAGTTTACTCTAAAGGAAGCGGTAAGACAGACTATTTTTTCTATTTCGGATAATGACAACAATAAGCTGATGACAGGAGAGCTGTTTGAAATCAATGAGAATATTCTGAAGGTGGTTTCTCTGGATGGTCACAGAATCTCGATTAGAAAGATATATCTGAAAAATTATTATATGCCCAAAAAGGTAGTGGTACCGGGAAAAACCTTGAATGAAATAAGCAAGATTCTGTCTGGTGATACAGACAAGGAGGTGCATATCTTTTTTACAGACAAGCATATTGTGTTTGAATTTGATAATACCACGGTGGTTTCCCGATTGATTGAAGGGGAATACTTTAAGATAGACCAGATGCTGTCCAGTGACTATGAAACCAGAGTCAGAATCAGTAAAAAAGAACTGCTCAGCAGTATTGACAGAGCCACTCTTTTAGTAAAGGAGGGGGATAAGAAGCCTGTAATTATCAATATTACCGATGGAGTAATGGAGCTGAAGATTAATTCCACTGTAGGAAGTATGAATGAAGATATCAGCATTGAGAAGAAGGGCAAGGATATTATGATTGGCTTTAATCCCAAATTCTTAATTGATGCACTCAGGGTAATCGATGATGAGGAAATTGATATTTATCTGGTGAATCCAAAGGCTCCCTGTTTTATCAGGGATGGGGAAGAAAACTATGTCTATTTGATTCTTCCTGTAAACTTTACAACGGTAAACTAATCCGGGATCAAATCAAAGGGAGACGAGTATCGTATGGAGACAATCAGAATCAGAGATGAATTTATCAAGCTGGGACAGGCTTTAAAGCTGGCCGGGCTGGTCGACAGTGGCGTAGAGGCCAAGGTGGTTATCACCGAAGGCTGTGTAAAAGTGAATGGCGGGACAGAACGGCAAAGAGGAAAGAAGCTAAGGGATGGGGATATTGTGGAATATGGGGATAAAAGCTTTCGGGTGGAATCATGTTTATAAAGTCGTTAGAGCTGATGAATTTCCGAAATTACGAATTTTTAGAAATAAAATTCAGTCAAGGAACCAATATTCTTTATGGGGATAATGCACAAGGAAAGACGAATATGCTGGAAGCCATCTATTTGTGTGCCACCACAAAATCTCATAAAGGCAGTAAGGATAGGGACGTGATTCGTTTTGATGCACAGGAGGCACATTTACGAACCTATCTGGACAAGGATGCCATTCAGTATAAGATTGATATGCATCTGCGAAAAAACCGATCGAAGGGAATTGCCATAGACGGTCAAAAGCTGAAAAAGGCGGCCGATTTGCTGGGGCTGTTAAATGTTGTGTTTTTTTCACCGGAGGATTTGGGAATTATCAAAAACGGACCTGCTGAAAGGCGACGGTTTGTGGATATGGAGCTTTGTCAGCTGGATCATGTTTATCTCCACAGCCTCAATCAGTATCATAAAATTATCAATCAGAGAAATAAGCTGTTGAAGGATATGCAGTGGAAGCCTCAGTTGAAGGATACCTTGGAGATATGGGATACCCAGTTAATTTCCTTTGGGATTCAGATGATAGAAAGACGAAAAGTGTTTGTAGAGCAGCTTAATCAGATGATTAGTGAGATACATAAGAGCCTGTCAGGAAACCGGGAGGAGCTGCTGATACAGTATGAGCCGGATGTTTCTCCTGAGAATTATGAAGCGGCCATGGAAAGCAGTCGGGAGAAGGATATTCGGTTAAAGCAGACATCAGTAGGTCCCCATAGGGATGATTTCAGCTTTCAGATAGGTCAGGTGGATATCCGGAAATTTGGTTCCCAGGGGCAGCAGAGAACGGCAGCCCTGTCCCTGAAGCTTGCAGAGATTGAGCTGGTAAAGAAAATGACGAAGGATTCTCCTGTCCTTCTGCTGGATGATGTGCTTTCTGAGTTGGACAGCAAGAGACAGAAGCTGCTTTTGGAGCATATAGGAGGCATCCAGACGGTGATAACCTGTACCGGTCTGGATGAATTTGTGAATAACAGGTTTGAGATAGACAGAGTGTTTAAGGTAGTGGAAGGAAGCATAGAAGGAGTATAGGCTTTCACACGTTGAAGGGAGTATGGTTAGAAGATGAACAGTGGGAACGAATACGGAGCAGATCAGATACAGATTCTGGAAGGTCTTGAAGCTGTCAGGAAAAGACCAGGTATGTATATTGGCAGTACTTCTTCGAGAGGGCTTCATCATCTGGTGTATGAAATTGTGGATAACGCTGTGGATGAGGCATTAGCAGGCTTTTGTGATACAATTGAAGTTACCATACATGAGGATAATTCGATAACAGTATTGGATAATGGCAGGGGAATACCGGTAGGAATCAACCAGAAGGCGGGAATACCGGCAGTAGAGGTAGTCTTCACCATTCTGCATGCGGGAGGAAAGTTTGGTGGTGGAGGCTATAAGGTATCCGGAGGACTGCATGGTGTGGGTGCTTCGGTGGTAAATGCCTTGTCCGACTGGCTGGAAGTGGAAATCTACCAGGAGGGAAAGGTATATCGGCAAAGATATGAAAGGGGACTGGTTTCTTATCCGCTGAAGGAGGTAGGAGAATGTGAAGAAAACAGAACGGGTACCAAAGTAAGCTTTAAGCCGGATAAGACAATTTTTCAGGAAACTACCTCCTATGAGTTTGATGTATTAAAGCAAAGGCTGAGGGAAATGGCGTTTCTCACAAAAAATTTAAAGATTGTTCTGAGAGATGAGAGAGTGGAGGAGAATCAAAAGCCACTGGAAAGAAGATTCCACTATGAGGGGGGAATCCGGGAATTTGTCACCTATCTGAACAAGAGTAAGACCCCTCTTTATGAAAATATTCTCTACTTTGAGGGAACAAAGAATAATGTCTATGTGGAAGTAGCTATGCAGCATAATGATTCCTATACGGAAAGCTCCTATAGCTTCGTGAATAATATCAATACACCGGAGGGAGGAACTCATCTGGTGGGCTTCCGTAATGCCTTGACCAAAACCTTTAACGACTATGCCAGAAGCAATAAACTGTTAAAGGAGTGTGAGCCAAATCTTACCGGAGAAGATATCAGGGAAGGACTGACTGCGATTATCAGTGTCAAGATTGAAGACCCTCAGTTTGAAGGGCAGACCAAGCAGAAGCTGGGCAATTCCGAGGCCAGAGGGGCGGTAGACGGTATTATCAGTGAGCAGCTTACCTATTTTCTGGAGCAAAATCCCAGTGTGGCAAAAATTATCTGTGAAAAATCGATTCTGGCTCAGCGGGCGAGGGATGCAGCCAGAAGAGCCAGAGAGCTTACCAGAAGGAAGACGGCTTTGGAGGGCGGTACCCTGCCCGGTAAGCTGGCAGACTGTTCAGATAAGGATCCGACCAACTGTGAAATTTACATTGTGGAGGGAGATTCTGCAGGGGGCAGTGCCAAGACAGCCAGAAGCCGAGCTACCCAGGCCATCCTTCCCCTGAGAGGGAAGATACTGAATGTGGAAAAGGCCAGATTGGATAAAATCTATGCTAATGCCGAAATCAAGGCAATGATTACTGCCTTTGGTACAGGCATCAATGAAGATTTTGATATTACCAAGCTGCGCTATCACAAGATTATTATTATGACAGATGCGGATGTGGATGGAGCCCATATTTCCACTCTGCTTTTAACCTTTCTCTATCGTTTTATGCCAGAATTGATTAAGGGAGGGTATGTGTATTTGGCACAGCCTCCGCTGTATAAGCTGGAAAAAAATAAGAAGGTGTGGTATGCCTATAGCGACGAGGAGCTGGATGGTATCCTGAGAGAAGTAGGAAGGGATCAGAATAATAAAATTCAGCGATATAAGGGATTGGGTGAGATGGATCCGGAGCAGCTTTGGGAGACTACCATGGATCCGGAAAAACGTATCCTACTGCGTGTGACGATGAATGAGGAAATGGAGTCGGAGGTAGACCTTACCTTTACTACATTGATGGGAGACAAGGTGGAACCCAGGCGTGAATTTATAGAGGAAAATGCCAGATTTGTAAAAAATCTGGATATTTAACTGAATCAAGGAAGTCCCCACTTTAAGCAGGCTAAGTAGGGAATCCTGCTTTCAGTAAAGGGGGATTTGCCGGGTGGAGTGCGAATATCTGCTTTGCCCATATTCAGGACACGAAAAACTGCACCGTAGGGGATACGGGAACAGGATAGGTGTGTCAGATATGCAATATAGAAATGGTGTAGAAATGGAGTAGAAGATGGAAGAAAATAATAAGGATCAGATAAGAGATGACATCTTTGACAAGGTTCAGGATGTGGACTTAAAAAAGACCATGGAAACTTCGTACATCGATTATGCCATGAGTGTTATTGCCTCCAGGGCTCTTCCTGATGTAAGGGATGGTCTTAAACCAGTGCAAAGAAGGGTTCTGTATTCGATGATAGAGCTGAATAACGGACCGGATAAGCCCCATAGAAAGTGTGCCCGTATCGTAGGTGATACGATGGGTAAGTATCATCCTCATGGAGACAGTTCTATTTATGGTGCCTTGGTGAATATGGCACAGCCCTGGTCTACCCGCTGTCCATTGGTAGACGGACATGGAAACTTTGGCTCCGTAGATGGGGATGGTGCTGCTGCCATGCGTTATACGGAGGCAAGGCTATCGAAGATATCCATGGAGCTGTTGGCAGATATTGGAAAGGATACTGTAGATTTTGTTCCCAACTTTGATGAAACGGAAAAGGAGCCATCTGTACTGCCCAGTCGTTTTCCTAATCTGTTGGTGAATGGTACAACTGGTATCGCGGTAGGCATGGCCACCAATATTCCTCCTCACAATCTCAAGGAGGTGATTCAGGCAGTAGTAAAAATCATTGACAATCAGATAGAGGAGGACAGGAATACCAGCATAGAGGAAGTTTTGTCCATAGTAAAGGCACCCGACTTTCCTACAGGTGGTATTATTCTGGGTATCCGGGGCAGTGAAGAAGCGTACCGCACCGGCAGGGGAAAGGTAAAGGTAAGGGCAGTCACCGAGTTGGAGACCATGGCCAATGGAAAGAATCGAATTATTGTTACCGAACTGCCTTATATGGTGAATAAGGCCAATCTTATTCTGAAGATTGCCGAGTTGATTAAGCTGAAAAAAATAGAGGGTATCACTGACTTAAGGGATGAATCAGACAGAGAGGGTATGCGTATTGTTATTGAGCTGCGAAAGGATGCCAATGCTAACGTGATTTTGAATCAGCTCTATAAGCAGACGCAGATGCAGGATACCTTTGGTATTATTATGCTGGCTCTGGTGAATCATGAGCCAAAGGTGATGAATCTTCTAGATATGCTGACCGGATATCTGGCACATCAGGAGGAGGTAGTCACCAGACGAACCCGGTATGATTTAAACAGGGCAGAGGAAAGGGATCATATTTTACAGGGACTGCTGATTGCTTTGGATGATATTGATGAGGTGATTCAGCTTATCAGAAGCAGCAGTAATGTGGGGGCAGCTAAGGAAAGCTTAATCCAACGCTTTGGGCTGACAGAGGTACAGGCACAGGCCATTGTGGATATGAGACTGAAGGCACTGACTAGTCTGGAATGGGAAAAAATTGAGAAGGAGCATGAGGAGCTGTTAGCAAGAATTACCGAGTTAAACGCTATTCTTGCGGACAGAAAACTATTACTGGGTGTCATCAAGGAAGAAATCTCCATTATTGGGGAAAAGTATGGAGACGACAGAAGGACGGTTATCGGCTTCGATGACTTTGATATTTCCATGGAGGATTTAATCCCCTGTGATAATACAGTAATTGCCATGACTAGTCTGGGATATATCAAGAGAATGACTATTGACAATTTTAAAAGTCAAAACAGAGGGGGAAAGGGTATTAAGGGAATGCAGACCATAGACGATGACTATATTGAGGATCTGCTGATGACGACTACCCATCATTATCTTATGTTTTTTACCAACTTCGGGCGGGTATACAGGCTAAAAGCCTACGAAATTCCTGAAGCGGGAAGAACAGCCAGAGGAACGGCAATTATCAATCTTTTACAGCTGAATCCGGGAGAGAAAATTTCTGCGATTATCCCGATTAAGGATTATGAGGAGGAGAAAAACCTCTTTATGGTGACCAGAAAGGGTACCGTAAAAAAGACCCATATTATGGAGTACTGCAATGTAAGGAAAAATGGCCTGGCAGCCATCAATCTCAGGGAAGAAGACGAGCTGATTGAGGTGAAGATTACCGATAAAGAGACAGAAATTTTCCTGGTGACAAAACATGGTATGTGTATCCGTTTCAAGGAAACCGATGTAAGGAATACAGGAAGAACTTCTATGGGAGTCATTGGGATGAATCTGGCGGATGGAGACGAGGTTGTGGGAATGCAGCTGGATCATCAGGGAGACTCCTTATTGATTGTATCCGAAAACGGTATGGGAAAACGTACTTATCTTCATGAATTTACTCTTCAAAAGCGGGGAGGTAAAGGGGTAAAATGCTATAAGATTGTGGAAAAGACCGGGGATGTAGTGGGAGTTAAGGCAGTAAATGATGACCATGAAATTATGATGATTACTACTCTGGGTACAATTATCCAGCTGCGGATGGAAGATATTTCTACTCTGGGAAGAATTACCTCCGGTGTCAGGATGATTCATTTGGATGAAGGCGTAAAGGTAGCCAAAATCGCCAAGGTAAGGGAGAAGGTTTCTGATGGAAACTATGAACTGGACGATATTGAAGGAGTTTTAGAGGAAGGTTCAGAGACAGGAGAGGATGGAGCAGCAGTTATGGTATAAAAGAGTAACCGGTGAGCCTGTATGGGAAGGTGGATAGAAAGGAGTATGCCTATGACGACAGATAAGGTGGAAAATGAGGTTAAGAACGGAGCAGTGGGGAAGGAAGGGGAGAAAGACAATAAGGTGATATCTCCCATGAGAAGCATCCATATGATACCAATGGATAAAATTGATGGATTTGAGGTGCGTCCGGGAATCTATGAAATGAATGGAGCAACAGCAATTCCCTGTGGTGTCAACTTTACGGTATATTCTTATGGCGCTACCTCCTGTGAGCTTTTATTATTTAAGAGAACAGAGGAAGAACCCTATGCAGTACTGAAATTTCCAGAGAATTACAGGATAGGAAAGGTATACTCTATGATTGTATTTGGAGTCAATATTGAGGATTTTGAGTATGCCTATCGCCTGGATGGTCCCTATGATCCGAAAAGAGGTCTGTTGTTTGACAAGAATAAGTATCTGCTGGATATCTATGCGAAGGCAGTGACAGGACAGCGGATTTGGGGTGTTCGGGAGGTGAAGGAAAATAGCTATAGAGCCAGGGTAGTAAAGGATGACTTTGACTGGGGAAACAGCAGACAGCCATTGATTCCTATGGAGGATTTGGTTATTTATGAGATGCATGTCCGGGGCTTTACCAGACATGAGTCTTCTGGGGTAGAATATCCGGGTACCTTTGAAGGATTACAGGAAAAAATAGAGTATCTGAAGGAACTGGGAGTCAATGCAGTAGAGCTGATGCCTATATTTGAATTTGATGAGATGAAGGACAGCAGGGAGGTCAACGGAAAGCAGCTGTTGGATTATTGGGGATATAATACGGTCAGCTTTTTCTCTCCTAACACCAGCTATACGGCAAATGTTGAGTATAATCATGAGGGAACAGAGTTAAAGAAGCTGATTAAGGCATTGAATGATAATGGAATTGAATGTTTCCTGGATGTGGTATTTAATCATACTGCAGAAGGAAACGAAATGGGTCCCTCCTTTTCCTTTAAAGGTTTCGACAACAATATTTACTATATGCTGACTCCGGATGGGTATTATTATAATTTCAGCGGTTGCGGTAACACACTGAATTGTAACCATCCTATTGTACAGCAGATGATATTGGAATGTTTGCAGTATTGGACTACTGCTTATCATGTGGATGGCTTCCGTTTTGATTTAGCTACTATTCTGGGAAGAAATGAGGATGGTTCTCCCATGAATAATCCGCCCTTGCTTAAGACTCTGGCCTTTGACCCTATTCTGGGTGATGTAAAGCTGATTGCAGAGGCCTGGGATGCGGGAGGACTCTATTGGGTAGGAAGCTTTCCGGCCTGGAGTCGGTGGGCAGAGTGGAATGGCAGATACAGGGATGATATGCGGGATTTTTTAAAGGGAGAATATAGGATGTCTGATGTGGCTGCCAAAAGAATTACCGGTTCAAAGGATTTGTATAACCCAGAATGCAGAGGAAACAATGCCTCTGTCAACTTCCTTACCTGCCATGATGGATTCCCTCTGTGGGATTTGTATTCTTATAACACCAAGCATAATGAGGAAAATGGTTGGAACAATACGGATGGCAGTGACGATAACAGAAGCTGGAACTGTGGTGTGGAGGGAGAGACAGATAATCCAGAGATTCTGGCTCTGCGATACCGTCTGGTGAAGAATGGGGCAGCAGTATTGATGATGAGCCGGGGAACACCTATGTTCCTGGCAGGAGACGAATTTTGTAATACCCAGTTTGGAAATAACAATGCTTACTGTCAGGATAATGAAATTTCCTGGCTGGACTGGAGGCTGCTGGAAAAAAACAGGCATATTTTTGAATTTTTCAAATATATGATTCAGTTTAGAAAGGATCATGATGTGGTACGGAAAAATTCAGGTACCTGTTCCCTGGGATTTCCAGAAATCCAAGTAATGCAGGCAGATAATGGCTGTAAGGTGCTGCGGGTTATCTATGCAGGCAGAAATAAGGAGAATACAGGAGACGATATTGTATGCCTAGCTGTGAACGTGTATTGGGAGGAGCAGGAATTTTCCCTGCCATCGTTGCCGGCAGGTATGAGCTGGAAGATTGCCGTGGATACAGGAGACAGATATATTCAGGGAGGTATTCCCAAAGAAGGGGAGGAGCTGCCTCTCGTCCAGGGAGGGCGGATTTCCATGTGTTCCCGTTCCGTCTGTGTATTAGTAGTTAATTAATCATATAGTTGCTTTGTGGTGATAAGGTGGTAGAGGTGGTAGGTAGTAAAATTTAATTAGATTAAGGAAGTCTTCATTTCAAGTTATGTTAAGTACACTGAATATTATTCCGCAGTAATAGGGGATTTGTTTCACCAATTAGTCATGGATTGGAATGGAGACTTGCCGGTACAGTCATAAAAATAACATAACTATTCAGTAGGTCTGCACACTTGCTGTGCTGACCATAGGAAAATATAGTTGTAACGATAGTAACTATGAATGTACTGAACAGTTACAAAATAATAAAAGGGAGAAATCATGTATGTCTGAAGAAATAAAGCAGGAAAAAATGGAAGATTACAGCAGAGAGCTGGAGGCATCCTTTCGGAAGATTGAAGAAGGAGACATTCTTTCAGGAACAGTGATTGCCGTAAATGAGGAAGAGGTTATTCTGGATTTGAATTATTATGCACAGGGCGTAATTAAGGCAGAGGATATGAGTAATGACCCTAAATTTAATCTGGTAGAAGAGGTAAAAATCGGGGATACCATAGAGGCTACCGTACTGCGTATTGATGATGGAGCAGGAAATATACAGCTTTCCTGTAAGGAGGCAAAGGATGTACTTTCCTGGGATATCCTGAAAAATTACAGGGATGAGGAAAAAGAAATTGAGGTAAAGGTAAGCCAGTCTGTTAATGGTGGTGTGATTGCCTATGCAGAGGGTATCCGGGGATTTATTCCTGCTTCTCAGTTATCTTTAAATTATGTGGAAAATCTGGATGATTGGGTAAACAGACAGCTTACCGTCAGAGTGATTACTGTGGATGAAGAGAAAAAGAAGCTGGTACTTTCTGCAAAGGAAGTGGAAAAAAAGAAGGCAGCGGAAGAAATTAACCACAAGATTTCCATGCTGGTTCCCGGTACTATTCTGGAAGCAACCATAGAATCTTTGATGCCCTACGGTGCCTTTGCAGCACTTCCCGATGGGATGAGCGGACTGATTCATATTTCCCAGATTAGTCAAAAAAGGATTAAGAAGCCTTCTGAGGTACTTAGTGTGGGAGATAAGGTAAAGGTAAAGCTGCTGAATACCAATGAGGGTAAAATCAGTCTGAGTATTAAGGCTGTGGAGGAGGATTCCAAGGCAGAGGAGCTGGAGGAAATTTCTACAGAAGATTATAGCTCCAAAGAGAGTATAGGAACCTCTTTGGGAGATTTATTTAAAAATCTGAAATTTTAACTGAATCAGGCAGGCTTTTACTTCAAGTATGTTACAAATGTAGGGTGTGAATACAATATGTGTAGACATAAATTAGTCAGAAGCTTGTGTCGGTAAAGTGAGTAACAGAATATAAAATAAATGGAGAGGGTGGCGAAATAAGCTATGGCTTCTTATTTGGTATTTAAAGATTTGGCCATTATCATCATTGCTGCAAAATTTTTTGGTATATTAGCAAGAAAATGTAAGGCTCCTCAGGTAGTGGGAGAGATTATCGCCGGGCTCATCATAGGTCCCAGTGTGTTGGGAGTAGTCAATCAGTCTGATTTTCTGGTTCAGATGGCTGAAATTGGAGTTGTACTACTCATGTTTTCGGCAGGATTGGAGACAGATTTAAAGGAATTGTTAAAAACAGGTCCAGTAGCAACCCTGATAGCCTGTGCAGGAGTTTTTGTTCCTCTGGTGTGTGGAGGATTGCTGTATATGGCTTTTTATGGAGTATCGCCTTGGGGATCAGAAGAATTTTATAAAGGAATCTTTATGGGAGTTATCCTTACTGCTACTTCAGTAAGTATTACGGTGGAAACACTAAAAGAGATGGGAAAGCTGAAAGGAAAGATAGGGACAACCATATTGAGTGCGGCCATTATTGATGATATTATTGGGATTATTGTCCTTACCTTTGTGATTGGATTAAAAAATCCGGAAAGTAAGCCAATGATGGTAGTGGTAAACACGTTGTTATTTTTTGTATTTGCCATTGTAGTAGGTTTTGTAGCTTACAAAATTTTTAAGAAAGTGGATGCCAGATATCCGCATACAAGGCGTATTCCGATTGCAGGATTGGCTCTCTGTCTGATTATGTCCTATATTGCAGAAAAATATTTTGGGATAGCAGATATTACAGGGGCTTATGTAGCCGGTATTATTCTCTGTTCAATCAGAGATTCGGACTATATTGCAGAAAAGATGGATATTAACTCTTATATGCTGTTTGGTCCTGTTTTCTTTGCCAGCATTGGGTTAAAGACCAGTATAAACAATTTAACAGGAGAAATTTTTATTTTTTCTCTGGCTTTTGTAGCAGTAGGGCTGTTATCGAAGGTTGTAGGATGTGGACTGATATCACGTCTGTGTGGATTTAAGAAAATAGACTGTTTAAAGATAGGTACGGGGATGATGACCAGAGGGGAAGTAGCCTTAATTGTAGCACAGAAGGGACTTTCTGTAGGATTGCTTACTCCTGTTTACTTTACCTCCGTGATTTTATTGATTATCGTTTCATCTGTTTTTACACCAATTTTGCTTAAAATGCTGTATACAAAAGATGAGGCAGCACCAGCATAAGTCAGGTGAATAACCGTTCACAGGAATGTCACATTTTCAAGGTATAATGATGCTAGGGTCAAAAAGTCATCTATTTTTTGCTTGTATGAAAATAGGTGACTTTGATTCCAACATCTATATAATGGACAAATGCCATATGGGCAGACCGACGAAAAATTTGGAGGAGGAAAAATACCGATGGAGGGAAATAAAGAGCTACAGGGAAACAGCGGGCAGAAGGTGCTAACCAAGTATGACCGTAAGATGGAAACCAGAAAGAAAAAGGAAGCAAAGGATAAGAGAGAGGCGATGATGATGCGTGTTGGTGCAGCAGTCATCGGAATCGTCTTAGTGGTTGCCATTGTAGGTTCCATTGTAATCTCTACGATGAACAAAAAAGCAGTTACCAGTGAAACCTATGTAACTGTAGGTAGTCATGATATGACTAAATTAGAGTATGACTATTATTACCATACAGCGTTGAACAGCTATGGAGCCTACCTTTCCTATCTGGTGGATCCTTCAGTCAGCCTGGATGAACAGCAGTATTCCGATGAACTGACCTGGAAGGATTTCTTTGATCAGACAGCAGTGGATCAGATTAAGCAGACTAAGGCTTTGATAGATGATGCAAAGGCTAATCATTTTACTTATGATGCTACTCAGGATTATAATGATATGCTGACACAGATGAATACCAATGCCACAGCGGCAGGAATGACAGTACCGGATTACTATAAAGCAATGTATGGAAGCTATGCCACCCAGAAGAATATGGAGCCTTATATTAAGGATGGGCTGTTAGCCGGTGCCTATTACAATCATCTGCAGGAGCAGAATAAGCCTACAGAGGCAGAAATTGACTCCTATTATGCAGAGCATGTGCTGGATTATGATAAGGTAGACTATAGAAGCTTTGCTATTGCTGCAGACGTAGCAGAGGGGGCTACAGAGGCAGAAATTTCCAGTGCCATGGAGGCAGCCAAGGCTAAAGCGGATGCAATGATGGCGGCTCGCCAGGCAGGTGAGGATTTCGAGGCACTGTGTCTGGAAAATGCAACAGAAGAAAATAAGGCTACTTATGAAGATACAGAAACAGAAGGCTGTTTGACCACAGGAGACTATTATTATACCCTTCACCGGCTTCCGACTGGCTGTACGAGGATGGCAGGGTAGAAGGAGATATTACTGTGGTTGAGGACAGCAGCAGCAACCAGTACTATGTTGTGGAATTTGTCAACAGATACTATGATGAAGCAGACGATGAAACGATTTCCAGTACTCTTTCAGCGGAAAGAGCCGATGAATATCTGACGGCCTTGGCTGAGGGCTATGAAGTAACCGACAGGAAGGGAGAGCTGAAGTTTTTAACCGTAGAAACAGAGGTACCTCAAAATGTACCGGAGACGATGGCAGAGGAAGGCAGCTCAGAGGTTGTGGATACATCAGCAGAAGAAGCTGTGGAGTAAGGGATTGGCTTTATTGTAGAGATAGATATAGAATAGAACAACTTATGCTGTAGATGTTATCGTATAGGTTGTTCTATTTTTTATATGGTACTGATATTAATGAAGGAGGATACACCATGGCAGTTTGGAAAGAATTTGAAGCACAATGTACTGGCTATTTTAATAGAATCTGATACAGAGACTTTGTGTGAAATTTTTGCACTAAAATGTCAGAGAAAAAAGGTCAAATTTATAATATTAGGCCAGCCAACTGGAAAGAGAACTGTCGTGGAGTATTAAAACCATTTTCCTGTAAAGAAGAATTTATTGCTGCATTGTATCACACACATTTGAGTGAAAGTAACCAGACAAAGGTTTCTAAGGCTTGGTTAGATAATGTTATTGTGGAATATGAAAAGTACTGTGGTGAGAATATGGGTAATAGAATCATGGCAGATATAAAGGGAATTCATCAATGACAATTTATTCAAAGAAATATGATGAAAGGATGAAGATGATAAGTACTATAGAACAAAAGTTACAGATAAAGTTTTCTAAAATAACGCTAATGCTTTGGCTGCTCTATGTCATAATAGGACTGGTATTGGCCCTATTAAAATGGGGTAGTTATCTGCAAGTGGATATGATTGTGATTAATCAAGAAATCCACTCTCATATTTCCAACTTTATTATCAGTATGGAAGCGATGATTCTGGTGGGAACCGGATTACTAATCTTTGGTAGGGAGAGGAAAGCCATTACTCTATGCGCAGTTCTGCTTATTCTGGCAAATATTCTGTGTGAAACTATGCTGGGATTTGTGAATACTGTGGATATTCTGGATGCAGTATACGGAGTGGGAGGAACGGTGCTTTCCTATATTCTTCTGTGGCTAATCAGTCAATATGGAGTAAAGATGGATTAGGATGTACTTTTTTGCCTATTAATCGGGAGTGATGGATGGAGACACAGGTAACAGGAACGCATATCCATGCACTTATTCTTTAGATAGCATCAGAGCAAGTGTAAGCTTGGCAGCACTTTCCAAATCATTCACATTGGTATATTCCTGGCAGGAATGACAATGATTCATACCGGATGCTATCACCAGTCCCTGTAGGCCATGGTGGACAAAATGGTTATTGTCACTGCCACCATAGGTTTGTTGAAGGTGTGGAGTCAGACCAAGCTTTGTACAGGTATTCACAAATCTTTCTACTACAGGCTGACTCTGCTCTGTACAGTAGGCTAAACAGAGAGTCTGGGATTCAAAATGGACAGCAGCACCAGCTTCTTCTGCGGATTGTTCTATGATATTTTGGATGAGAGTAAGCCGGCTTCGGGCAGCTTCATCAGAAAAGCTGCGTATCTCACCGGTCAGGATACAGCTTTCCGGTACGATGTTGTCTGCAGTTCCTCCCTGAATGGTTCCAATATTGACGGTAGTATTGTCTATATGACCACATTCAATGAGGGTAACTGCTCTGGCTGCTGCCTGAATGGCATGGATACCTTTTTCGGGAGAAAAGCCTGCGTGGGCAGAGCGACCCTGAAAGGCAGCCCGGAAGGACAGAATAGAAGGAGCCTGAAAGGCAGCACTACCAATAGAACCCGTTAAATCAAGTACATAGACTTCTTTGGAATGGAGTCTGGAAAAATCAAATTGACCGATTCCGGTGCAGTAGGTTTCCTCAGATACATCAAAAAGAAGCTCTATCGGTCGATGGGGAAGTCCGGACTCTTTCAGTACGGTAATTGCTTCCAGAATGGCTGCCACACCGGAAAGGTCGTCAGCTCCCAGCACCGTATTTCCGGCAGAAGTAATTTTTCCATCTGAAGCAATAACTGCCTTTTTTCCAGAGGAAGGCTCTACTGTATCCATATGCGCAGAAAACAGAAGGGGAGGCAGATTTAGAGTCCCTTCAATATAGGCGTAAAGATTACCGGCATTGCCGTCAATTTTTTCTCCTGTATTATCTTCTTCCCAAGGAATAGCTAAAGCTTCCAGTCTGCGAATAATTTCATCACACATATTCCGTTCTCCCAGAGAGGGAGAATCGATGGAAACCAGATGAGAAAATAGGGAGATAAGGCGATTTTTATTGATGGATTGAATGGTATTCATAAATTATAGTCCTTTCTGTTGGCAAGTATACCTGGTCAACATTATATAATTTTGTTTTTTTATTGTAAATTGATTTTTTCCTTCCAAGCATTAGGATAGAACTGTTGTTATGATTTCTGCCGCAGTACTGCTTATTATACATGGATAAGATTCTTTGGGATTAAATGTTAATATCCATCTTTTTCTAATAAATAAAGCGTCCGATATAGATGATAGATATTGGATTTTTTGTGTAAATGAAAACAAAGGCAGAGAAAAGGAGGGTAAGTTATGATTTTACCAATAGCAGGAACGGTTCGTAACTCGGTAAAGCTGGCGATGTTGGATAATAAGTGGCAGCAGAAGAAGGCAAAAGGCGGAAAGGCATTCAGCAAAGAGATGGATCCTCAGATAAGACAGATTAATCAGTTTCAAGAGGATTTGGAAAGAATGCGGGAAAACAATGAAATGAATTCTATTGTGACTAAGCTAAAGGCAGGAAAAAGGCTGTCCTCCGATGAAATAGAATATCTGAAAAGAAATGCACCAGAAGCTTACAGGGAATATGTAGAGATTCAACAGGAAAAGGAAGCCTATGAGAGAGAGATAAAGGCCTGTAAAACAAAGGATGAAGTGGAGCGGGTCAGATTCAATAAAATATCGGGATATCTGGCGGCTGCAAAATCGGTGGCTCATAATCCCAATATACCTAGTGGAATGAAGGCAGCTTTGGCAGAGAAAATTTTAAAAAAGGTTGCCGGAATTAACAGTGTGCATATGGAATTTGTACAGTCTGTCCAATACAAGAATTTGCCTACCGATGCAGAACTGGCTGAGGAACGGAAGGCAAGATGGAAAGTAAACCGGGAAACAAAGGAAGGGATAGAAATAGCACCAGAGGCAGAAGAAATGCCAGAAACAGAGGAGATAATGAAGGAAGACTCTCAGGCGGACAGTGTAGAAATTTTACCGGATAAAAGTACGGGAAGCAGTACACAGGATAGTACAAAAGGAAGTTCAGAGGGAGAGGTAGAGACTGAAAGTAAAAATCCTCCTTCATCCGACCAGCTATTTAGGGCTGTAGTGGAGATAACCACTGAGTGCATAAAGGCTCGGAGAGGTGGAAGGTAAGACTTGTAAGAAAAGACTTTTTGTGATTAGCAGGAAGTCTTTTCTTTATTTAGCTTATTTATAAGTGAGTAAATATTGAACTGCTCCATATTATTCTGGATTGAAGCCTTTCTAAGAAAGAAGCTATCAAAAAAGCCATAGAATATGGTAGGGAGAATCAGACAGACAAATCTGTGATTATGACGGTAGCAGGTGTAACCAATAGTAAGATTGATTATAGTGCTTTTGAGAAGGGAGAGGTGGATATGTGTACATTATTTGAGGAAATTGCAGCGGAAGGAAAGAGGGGCGGTTAGAAGAGCAATTAGAAGGACGGGGAGAAGAAATGGTAGAGACAGGGTATGAGTTTGGTCTATCCGAACAGAATATTTTAGAAAGATTACAAAAAAAGTTAAATATTTCTCTGGAGACAGCCCAGAACTATCTACAAATGTTCACAAAGTCCATAGAAAAATATTGAAAACACTCAATCTATATCTATTTTGTACAAATTATTCTTGACAATATAATAGTGTTTATTCTATTCTAAAGTTATAGAAATCGGAAACCTATGGAAACAACATTCTAAAGAAAAGGAGGGCATTGGATGAACAAAAGAAATAGCAAATGGAACAGAATGGCGGCTGCCATTGCCTTTGCTGCACAGTTAATGGGTACCACCAACGTTTATGCAGGTTCGGTGGAGAGTACGGTAAATAAGACATCAGACAGTGTGGCTTACAGCGATAAAATAGCAGATGGATTAAAGGCAAGGCTGGATATGATTTCAGATGAAGATTTTGTAGACACAAATATAGAAGTGCGTCTGCAGGTTCCTCAGGTAGAAATCAATAGGATGATACGGGAAGAAACAGGGATAGACCCGGAAGCAAGGGATGTGATTGACAGGCTGCAGACGGAAGAAGCTTTGCAGTACTGGGATACTGTGCATACTATTGAAAGAAGAGAGAAGACCAAACTGGTTAAGGATTTTATGTCTGATAATCTGATTCCGGAAAATGAGTTTGAGTATTACTCCTTTTATGAAAACACGGATTCTGTGACTGTAGGGATTTATTTAAAGAAAAGCAGCTTGATGAAGCTGATGCAGGATGAACGAGTGGAGGGGGCAAGACTTGGGCTGAATGCTGCCGATCCCAGGGAGATTAGAAACGTTATTCCGGATGCCAATGGGGAGTATCTGGATTCTCAGATTCGTGCAGATTATATTAATCTCTTAAAGGCCAATCATCCACAAGATTCTGCCATTCAAAGGTTAAGTGAGTTGGATGCTGTCATTCAAAAATATTATGGCAGCTATCATGGTTATGAAATTGTGATTATGGATTTGTATTGTGGAGAAGATACAGATGAAATCGGCCGGCTTCAGATAGGTGACTATGTTTTTGAATTTAGCACCGGAGGACAGCCTTATCGTTTTTATGCATGGAAGGATGGAGAGTTTACTCTGGTAAAGGATGCCTATGCAGCAGGGCAGCTTACGGATGAGGATATAGCAAAGCTTTATGGGATTCATCATCCTCAGCGTTGGAACAATCCTTTTACCGATATTTCAGAATCAGCCTGGTATTATGATTCAATCAAGTTTGCCCATGAAAATGCACTGATGGTAGGAAGGGGACAAAACCTCTTTGATCCAGAGGGAACGATGACCAGGGCGATGGCAGTGACTACCCTGTGGCGTTATGCAGGAGAGCTAGAAGGATATACGAATCGTTTTTCTGATGTAGCTGAGGGTACCTGGTATACTCAGGCAGTGGCCTGGGCAGCGGGAGAGGGTATTGTACAGGGAGTTGGAGACGGACGCTTTGCACCGGAGAAGAAGATTACCAGAGAACAGCTGTTTACTATTCTTTTCCGTTTTGCAAAGTACAGGGGAGTGGTAACAGACTATAGCAGTCCCTTGGGTATTCTGTCTAAATATGAGGATAAGGAAAAGGTGAGTGACTGGGCAGAAGATGCTATGGGATGGGCGATAAACTATGGTGTTGTCAATGGTATCACTAATGAAAAGGGTTTTGTTTTCTTAGAGCCTGCCGGACA
This sequence comes from Lachnospiraceae bacterium, assembly GCA_017532145.1. GTDB lineage: Bacteria > Bacillota > Clostridia > Lachnospirales > Lachnospiraceae > Kineothrix. Next base: position 36,673 of record JAFXJR010000006.1, read on the forward strand.
GGCAACACGAGCGCAGATGGCAACTATTTTGATGCGATATATACAGAGTGTGGATAACAAATAGTCTATACAAATAGCAGTGGCAGGCAGAGAAGCTGTCACTGCTGTTTTTTATGGAAAAGGGAAAGGGAACCGGAAAGCACCTGTCTGGTTATATAAAGTGACATATGAGGTATATCCCCGATGATAATAGTACTGCAGGGCAGTCAGGAAAAGATTTTGGTTTTTCAGAAAATTATCGTTGGTATTTCCGATATCCCGATGGCAGTCACTGAAAAGGACGTAGCAGGAGCGTTCCGTAAGAAGATGGAGGGATTTTTCAAAGGCTTTAGAAAGGTGTGAATAGTATCCCATAAGCCTATCTTCTTCTCCTCTGATATTTTCTGATACGGAGTATACGATGGAAAACGAAGGGAAGGTAGTAGTAGAGGTAGAGAATTTTATCCAGAGAAAGACAGAAGGGTCTGGTGAGGAAAAGATAGACGGAACACCAGAAACGATTCTTTTTCCGGGAAATACCTATACGAAAAGACTTCCACTTACTATAAGAATGGGAGGAGCTTGTAAAAGAGAAGGTAATGGTATTACAGCTTCTGCAGATATTCTGAGGGCGGCATCCTGCCTCCAACAGCCCTTTGGCAAAGGCCATCGCCATTGTTAGATTGGGAAAAGTAAGGGAAGCTCTCATCCCCAAAGTATTTTTTTCCGAATACCTGCCCAGGCAAAAAGCAGTCAGCCACCAATGTTTTGCATTCATCCAGGCAATTTTTCTTCCATTCTTAAACAGACGAAGGGATAGAGGAAGCATTTCTTTATCCTCCACACTTTGAAAAAGGGTAGAGCTACGCTGTTCATGTGGCAGGATACGGTCTGTATAATAGACACCAATTTCACAGCCGGTGTTGATTCCATATTGCCCTTTCCAAAATTCAATCAGCCAGGTTCTCCCATTGTAGTCAAAATAGACAGGCAGGGCATCGAAAATCAGATGGAATCGGTGAGCCGTTTCATCATAAAGGGTACAATAGCCAAACTCTCTTTGCCAGGCATCAATTCGGGAGGTAAAAATATCCTGGGAGGGTACATAGGAGAAGCCAAAGGGAGCAATTAATTCTTCCAGAATAGTACACTTTTCTTCCAAACACATATTACGGATTTTTTGAATAATTCTTTTTTTTCGCCAATGAAACACAAGACAGGATAAACAAAGCAGCGGCAGCAAAATTCCAAGTAGCAGATACATAATAAAATCCTTTCAAAAGGTCTTCCTATATCTTATGAGAGGTTGTCGATAATTGTTCGGGAGAAATAGGAGAGAAAAGATAACAGGAGTTTTTCTTGCATAACAGGATATATTATGGTATTTTTTGACTGAAGGTATAGATGATAAAAAAGAGAAGGCTTTTAGGACAGAAGAACAGGAGGATAAAGATGATAAGTACAAATTATATGGCGTTAGGCAGTCAGAAAAAGATTGCAAAAATGCCTGCTTATACAGGAAGTGGGAATACCCATTCTCCATCAGCCCAAACAGATAATACAAAATCCCAAAGCAGTTTTGTGTTTTCTTTAGATATGACCAAAAAGGCTGTGCAATATTCCATATTAAATATAGGCAGCAGAGGAACAGAAGTAAAAAAATTACAGGAAACGCTTACTAAACTGGGATACGATACAAAGGGAATAGATGGAGTCTTTGGAGCAAATACAAAGAATGCAGTAATGGCTTTCCAGAAGGCACAGGGGATTTTGGCAGATGGTATCGCTGGAATGGTGACACAGGTTGCCTTGTCAAAGGCATTGAATTATCATAAAAAGGGGATTCTTACCGAAGGAAGCAGAGGAACGGCAGTAAAGGAGCTGCAGCAAAGCTTGACTAAGCTAGGATATGATACAAATGGAATAGATGGAATCTTTGGAGCCGCAACGAAAAGGGCGATTGTTTCCTTTCAAAGAACCTATGGATTGATAGCAAATGGCATAGTAGACAGTATAACAAAGAATGCGATTACGGAAGCCTTAAAAAATTATGAAGAAAATCTGAAGTATCTTGCTTCTGTGCGAAAAATGCTGGATAATATTAGAAAGGATACCACTCTGGGGCTTTCAGCAGAAAAAAAGACTGCCTTAGTAAAAGCAGCAGAGCGGCTGTTAGAGGATAGATTTGATTCTAAATTTGTGGCAGGAGTTCTTGGCAACATTCTTAGCGAAGGAACAGTAGGAATCTTTGAAAGCTCAAATTATAAAGATCCGAATAGAAGACCGGCTTATCTTGTCTATATGGATACTCATTTTGATTATAGAAATAGTTTTTCAGGAAAATCCATACGAGAAGTGGGGATTCAGGCAGCTTTGGAGCTTCAACAAAAGGTAAAGGAAAGTGGATATAAAGGAAAATTTGGTTTGGGAATGGTACAGTGGACAGCGGAAAGAACGGAGCAGCTTTTAAGAGCTTATCAAAGATATGCGTCCGGAGACAAGCCTACCAAGGAGGAGTGTATTGAGGCTGAGGTAAACTTTATGGCAGATGAATTAAAAGGTGTATATGCCAGGGTGTATACTAACTGGAAGAAAGGAGCACAGACTGCTGCCAGTGCAGGTGAGATTGTCTGTCGCCAGTATGAAAAGCCCAGTGATATGAGTAATCAGGCAAAAATCAGAGCGCAGAATGCAAATAAGATATATCTTGTCATGATAGGTATGGCTTAAGCAAGATATAGGAAGGGGATGAGGAAATGAAAAAATTTTTATCCATATTAGCAGGGCTTGTCATTGTATTCTCTTTTTCTGCCTGTAGTCAGTCAGAAAATAGCCCTATTTCTTCAGAAGAACGGAATGTAGTGGCTGTCGAGGTAAAAGAGGAAGAACCAAAACAGCAGACATCCCAAAGCATAGAACATATAGATGAGGATGAGCAGGTAGGGCAGTCAATTATCGCTCAAACAACAGAACAGGGTGAAAAACAGACCGCTTTTACACAGAATAAGACAGAAGGAGGTTCTCAGCAGTCTGCATCCGGTCAGGAAAAGACAGAAGGAAGCTCTCAGCAGTCCACATCCGGTCAGGGAAAGACAGAAGGAAGCTCTCAACAGTCCACATCCGGTCAGGGAAAGACAGAAGGAAGCTCTCAACAGTCCACATCCGGTCAGGGAAAGACAGAAGGAAGCTCTCAGCAGTCCACATCCGGTCAGGGAAAGACAGAAGGAAGCTCTCAGCAGTCCACATCCGGTCAGGGAAAGACAGAAGGAAGCTCTCAGCAATCCACATCCGGTCAGGGAAAGCTAGAAGAAAGTACCCAGCAGTCCATATCTGCTCAGGGAAAAACAGAAGTAACTTCAGATGAAGAAAGTAAGCAGGCGACTGATAAGACAGGCAGTGCGTCTCAGGCAGCCCTCTATATAGGAGAATATAAGGATGAGGAGGTGAATGAGCCTAACCTTCAAATCCAACAAAATAGAGATGGTACCTTTTTAATTCAAATTGGGATTCATAGAATTGCATCTATGTATGATGGAAAGGGAATCTTGACAGAAAAGGGAATGGAATTTACCATCACCGCTCCTGATGATGAGAAGCTGACAGGAATAATTACCTTGAAAAAAGACGTTGCTACAGTAACATTTACCAATGAGGTATGGGCAGAATATTCTACAGCAAGGGATTCCTTTAATTATTATAAAACCTCTGATATCCCCAATATCTATCTGCCGGACTATATGGATTTGGGGATAGAGACAGATCCATTTGTAGGAGAGTATAACGATTATGATGTAGAAGAGCCAAATTTGGAAATTCAGAAAAATGAGGATGGAACCTATTTGATACAGATTGGTATCTTCAGGCTGACTACCTTAGACGATTGTATCGGAACAGCCAAGGATGGAAAGATTGAATTTTCTGCAAAATTGGAGGGAGAAGCAGGAGAGAAAGCTTCAGTAATCAAGGGAACAATCACTCTGGATGGAGATGTAGCGACAGTAACCTTTGACAAGTCGTTTTGGTTTGCAGAACAAAATGTATATAAGTACCATAAAACTTCTGATATTCCCCATATTTATGAGCCTTAAGAGAAGGAAAGCATTAACTATTCAGTAGGTTTGTACACTTGCTCAAGGCAAGCTTTCACTGAGGGGTAATACGGAGTATACTGCCTTTACCCTTATAGCCCGCATCTCCTGTAATTTGTAATACCTCTTTTTCCCCTTGAATATGGGATGCGTCAGAAAGATGAATATGCCCTGCCAGTACGGCTGCTACTGGACTGTCTTTTGCAGTAGTAAGGTATAGAAATTCGGTGGAAGTTTCGTTAGGGTAGATTCCTCCATGGATGCCTCCGCCAAGAATTACACCTCCTGACCATACTGCCATCGCCTTTTCCAGAACAGATTCTGTATAAAGAGGAACATGCAGCAGAACAATAACAGGTTTGCCCTGGGAAAGAATATTTTTATATTCCTCAAGGGCAGCCGGATGAATCTGATTGCTGCTGTTGTCTATAGCTACTACGACAAATTCTCCAAAGTCCTGAGAATGAATGACGGGATTGTCCTCCATATAAGGAGAAAGCTGGGGAAGATATTGGGTATTGGCTTCCTCCGTCATATATGCCCAGGGATAGGTCCAGTCGTGATTTCCTAAAGTATAGCAATAGGGGAGCTGTAGGCTTTCCAGATGTTGATTTAAAAATTTTAAATTGGAGGGAGAAGGCGAATCAATGATGTCTCCACCAAAAAGTATGCCATTCAACTGTTCTATTTGGGCATAGTCTATCCAGGCAGTAAATATCTCTGAGGAATCCCGTCCGCTTTCTGCCATAAACTGTGTAAGCCTCTCCTGAGTATAGCTTTCTATCTGTGCAGAGCTGCCTTCCTCAGAAGCAGGACAGGGAAGGGTAATATGAGTATCGGTTAAAAACAAAAGCTGATAATCCTGGGTAATACCAGGAATTTGTATGGTATAAGCATCAATATCAGCAGGTAAGATTCCTTCTGAAGATTGTTGGCTGTTTTCAGCGGGAGTCTGCTTAGAGCTTTCCTGCCTTTGACCGGAAGGCTTCTTCCCGGTCTCCTGAAGGGAACTGCAGCCGGTGAGACCTAATAGAAGCAGAAAAAGGAAGGAAATTTGATATAGGGTGGTAGAAAATAGCTTCATCGTTTTCTTTTTCTCCTTGTAATTTATAGAAAAAATGTAACTATTCAGCAGGTCTGCACACTTGCTGTGCTGACCGTATGAAAACGTAGTTGCAATGAGCAAAAATCCCATCGCCATAGGCGATTTTCATGGATGTTTGCATAGTAACTTTGAGGGTACTGAACAGTTACGTTGTAGCAAGCAAAAATCCCATCGCCATAGGTGATTTTCATGGATGTTTGCATCGTAGCTGTAAAGGTACTGAACAGTTACGAAAAAAATCAAAAACTCCCTGAATCCTCAAGGAGTTTTTATCGTCGAAGCGACAGGATTTGAACCTGCGACCTCTGCGTCCCGAACGCAGCGCTCTACCAAACTGAGCCACGCTTCGATATATTTTTAACAGATATAATCATACAATAGATGCCCCGGTTTTGTCAATATATTTTTTATGGCAGCAATAGATTTCTGGCTTCAAGTATGCCTGATATGAAGTAAGCAGTAAAGAGCAGCGGTTTATATTTATACAAATATTCTTCAAAACCTGATTGAAACCGACAAAAGACTATGTTAGACTATAGATAAAAGTATCTGGAGGAGTTGGGACATAGCTATGGAAAATAAATTTGTAGTGCTGGAATCATCCATGAATGCAGTTTTAAACATCAATTTTGGAATTAAGATTCGTCTGCAGGAGTTGGGAAAGATAGAAGAATATGCCAGAGGACTTCTGCATATGACCGGGGATCAGGCTGCTATGTTGGGAGCAGTGTTAAAGGCATTTAGGACGGAGCTGGAGAATGAGGTGGTTAGCGAGGAGTGTATTGGTGGCTATTACAGGATGCTGAGAGAATGCCTTAGCTTTAATCGCAGTCCCAAGGGAAAAAAGTGTATAATTTATGGAGATAACTGGCTTTCCCGGGAAATAACCAAAAAGATGATCAGTGAAAATTATTGTGTGTTTAACTGGCAGATGGTGAATCCGGATTATGTGGATGAATACGATTTGCATATCGTGTGTGATGAGGCAGTCAAGGAATATGGAATCCATACTATTCCAAATCAGGATAAGGTGTTTAAGGTCTGGGACTACTTAAAGTATAAGTTTACCGTTTTTCCGGCCTTTTATAAGAATTATAAGGAATTTAAAAAGAAGGATCAGGGTAAGGTTAAATGTGTAATTACAGGTAATGCCAATATTGCCCATGCAGCCCGCAATAAACAGATGCATATGAATACAGTATCTCTGGCCAATAACGGACAGGATATTTATTATGATTTTCAGATGTTTCATCATGCTTGTGAATCCATGCTGAATTTAAAGTTTGCCGTAATTGGGCTGACACCGGACGGACTTCGATATGATGCATCCCGGTCCAGAGTAGAGTGGAGGCGCTGCCTGGTTTACTATCCAATAGTAGGAAGTATGCATAATTGTGAAGAAAGCAGTCAGCTGGTAAAGCTGTTTGAATCAGAGCAGGAGAAGATACAGCAGCTTTTTGATGAGGATTACATAGAGGAGTTGTACCAGGTATTTGAGGTTAAACGAAAGCTTTATCTGGAAGAAAAGGATACTGTTTTCCAGGAAGAAACAGCCAATCATGAGATGGATACCCGTGAAATTAGTGAGCTTTACAATCGTCCTCATTCAGATATTCCTATAGAAAATAAAGCTATTCTGGAGGACTATGTTCGTTATTGTAGGGAAAAGGGAATCCAGGCTATCTTTTTAATTCCGCCTTATACCAGGTGGTATAAGCAGCATATGGATATATCTTATTATACAGAGCTTTCAGGATATATTCAGGAGCTTTCCGGAAGATATGGAGCACATATTATTGATTTATTTGGTATGGATATGGATGACAGCTATTTTAAAGACTATGCAAATTTAAACAGTATTGGTGCGATTAAGGTGGCAAGCTATATTAATGCAATTCTGGAAGGATGAAAGAACAGTAATACATTAGGCAGACAGGAAATGACCATTGCGGAAAAGGCAGGGAGGATGTCTGCCTTTTTCTTTGCTAAACTGTGGTCTTTGCTTTCCATTTTGAAAAATTCACAGACGGAAGCCTATCTGGAGCAGTGCAGCCTGGACGATTTTACCTGAAGAAAGTCCAGGTAGAAGATTGCTGAGTTAAGGAAGATTACATAGCCATTCCTACGGCATTATTCCAGATAAAGTCCCAAAGAGCATTGGAAATAAATGGTGTAACCAAGAAGGTAACCAGCCAGGGTGCGAGAAAATACAGGCAGGCTTCTTTACTGGCCAGTCGTTCCTTTTGCCGTGTTTTTCCTGTTAGACAGACACGACCCATAAAAGCAAACTTACACATCTGTGTAGAGAGAAGATAACCTGTCAGTGTTCCCAGAATATTGGCTAAAATGTCCGTAATATCTGTGATAGCTGTAGCCTGAAGGCAGAAAATCTGGGACAACTCAATAAAAGCAGAGAAAAGCAGTCCATGAAAAAGTGTCTTTTTCAGTGAGCGGAACTGCTCCCAAAGAGAGGGAAGCAGCAGCCCAAAGGGAACAAAGACAACAAAAGCCTGAAGATAGTGGATATAATTGTCCGTGAACCGATAAAAGGGAATCAGATTAAAGCTGGGAGCCAGCTTCAGCTGATACAAGGAAGGAGAATCCGTGGACATTAGAATAAAGCAGATGGTAAGGGCATAAAGATAAAGTCCAAACTGATGGCGTTTTGGCAGCTGAGATCTCCGAAAGAGGAACTGCAGTATAATTAAGAGGGGAAGAGCTCCTATGTATGCAGCAAAGGTGTTGACACATAAAACAAGAAAAGTATTCATTTTTGTCGTTCTGCTCCTTTCAGTCTGTAGAGACGTTGTGATGACTGATATTATTTTTATTATACACCCTTTTAAAAAAAGCACAAGTCATGTTATAATTTGCGGCGTAACCCTCACGTACTTGCGTTTGGGATGGAAGCCGTTTTTTTAATCGAATTAAGGAAGTTTCCCACTTCAAGTACGCCAGGTACTAAGTGGTGAACACCACTTCGCAGGGAAGGCGATTTATCTGCGAATATCCGTAAGCATCAAGGGGTCAAATGCTTTTGCCCCCAACATCATAGTTTGAAACATAGGGAGGATGTTATGCAGAAGATAGATAAGGCAGGAAAGCGGGAGCATCGGGCTCGTGTTATGTTGTGTATTTCCATGATTATATTTGGTACTCTGGGTCTCTTTACGAGAAATATACCGGTTAGTTCAGGAGAACTGGCATTGTACCGGGCTATTCTGGCAGCAATTTTAATTGGTGTTTTTTTAATAATAGGAAGAAGGTGGAGTGGATTAAGAGCAGCAAAAAAAGAACTGCCCCTTCTGTTTGCCTCAGGAGCAGCCATGGGAATCAACTGGATTTTACTCTTTCAGGCTTATAGGTACACTACCGTATCAATAGCTACGCTTAGCTACTATTTTGCCCCAGTTATCGTAACTTTGACCTGTCCCATCCTTTTTCGGGAGCGACTGACGAAAAAGCAGTGGGTTTGCTTTATCATGTCTACCCTGGGGTTAATACTGATTATTGGTGTGGGAAGCCCATCAGGAGGAAGGTCAGATTTGACAGGTATCCTGTTTGGATTGGGGGCAGCCTGCTTTTATGCAGCAGTGATTTTGTTGAATAAGTTTATCCGGCAGGTGGGAGGAATCCAAAGAACTTTTCTGCAGTTTCTGGCAGCGATTATCGTCTTGATTCCTTATGTGGTCTGTACCGGGGGAAGCAGTCTGGGAAAACTGAATACCGTGGCATGGATTTCTCTGCTGGCAGTGGGGCTGATTCATACGGGAATTACTTATTGTATGTATTTTACGGCATTAAAGGAATTAAAAGGACAGGAAACGGCTATCCTGAGCTATCTGGATCCATTGGTGGCAGTTCTGGTTTCTGTGGTGGTTTTGCATGAGAAGCTTACATTGCTGCAGGCAATAGGCGGTATCCTTATCCTTGGATTTACGTTATGGAATGAGTTGGGAACGGAGGAAACGTGATAGATATTGAAGGAATAAGCCATTTGAAAAGAGCAGGAGTAGTATGGCTGTTGATGGCGGGATTTATTGTCATAGGATTAGCTGTAATGGGATGGGTGGTAACAACTATAGTAGTGGGGAAGTCGCCAGGACCTTCTGAGGTGGAAATGACCAAAGATATGGCAGGTGCGGCAGTAGCTGGAGAAAGAGCAGAAGCATCAGATAGGGCAGAAACCAGAGAAAATGCAGAAACATCAGTTAGGATAGGAAATAGTGAAAGAACAGAAGCATCAGGTATATCAGAAATCAGTGAAAATGCAGAAGATGGTTTAGCACGATATCAGGATTATCGTCAGCGCTTGGAAGCAATCCGGTATCAGGAGGATATGGAAGCGAATGGATTTGATAGGATTGAGGAGCAGATATTTCCTGTAACCATGCAGAAGTATGGAGAGGTGTGGGCAGTACCTGCCTTAGATAAAGTCTATGACAGGCTGGTTTTCTTTTTTATTCAGAAGGAAGGAAGGGTGGTTTTTTGTACTGACCAGCTGGAATCCAACTATAGAAATCAGGGAGAATTAAAGCAGCCTAATCGGGGAATTGCTGCAGTTTCCTATCAGGATATCAATGGAGACCAGAGAATGGATATGGTCTTAATCGTCTCCTGTGTTAATTCTTCCGGCAGCTATGCAGGAAAATCCTATAAGGTGGGAGAGGTACTTTTTCAAAACAGACAGGGAGATGGATTCTACAGAGACTACAGAATTTCTGAAAAAATTAATCGGTTTGGAATGAATAAAAGTGTGGAGTTTATTACTTCTTTTGTAAGAGAGGGAAAATCAGCAGAATTTTTGTATACAGCAGTTACTCTGAAGGAACTGTTGACCAATGGACTGAAGATTATAGAGGAGCAGTGCTATTCCAGAGATTTTGAAAAGCTGGGAAGATTAAAGGTGGTACCAGGTACGTTTCAGATGGCAGACTACAATATTTTCCTGATTTATCTGGTAAATGAACAGGGTTATATTGTATCCAGTCTGCAGCCCATGGATGATTTTGACAATTTTTATGCCTTAAAGGGGATAAGCTGCAGGGATATAGATGGGGATGGCATGAAGGATATTATTGTGTTGGCCAGATATAGTAATGAAAGCAGCAGTCATGAACTGGTGATTCAAAGTGATTATGCTGTCTATTACCAGAGAACGGGAGGATTTTCTGTGGATAGAGAGATAAAAGACAGTTGTTGGTGCAGTGAGGAGATTACGATGGAGGAATTGGTGGAAATAACCCGTGCCTATTGGGGGTGGAAATCAGAGAAATGATTAAGATATTGATTGTAGACGATGAAAAACCGATTTGTGACCTGATTGATTTAAATTTGTCAGCAGCAGGTTATCGCTGCATATCTGTACAGGATGGATTGATAGCCATTGATAAGATTGAGGCAGAGATATTTGATTTGATTCTGCTGGATATTATGCTTCCTGGAGCAGACGGATATGATGTCATGGAATATGTACGTCCTCTGGGTATTCCGGTAATTTTTATTACCGCAAAGCATGAGGTAAGGGATAGGGTCAAAGGGCTGAAGCTGGGAGCCGACGACTATCTGGTGAAGCCTTTTGATGTGGTGGAGCTGGTAGCACGGGTAGAGGCTGTATTGCGTCGGTATAATAAGGCAGATCAGCTTATGTCAGTGGGAGATGTGGTAGTGGATGTGGAAGCGCGCAGGGTAACAAAGGCGGGTTATCCGATAGATTTGACCAATAAGGAGTTTGGTCTGTTGCTTTTATTTATCAGAAATAAAAATGTGGCTCTGTTTCGGGAGACATTGTATGAAAAAGTATGGGAGGGAGAGTATTATGGGGACAGCCGTACGCTGGATCTCCATGTACAGAGGTTAAGGAGGAAGCTGGGCTGGGAGCATTGTCTGGTGGCAGTATATAAGGTGGGATACCGTTTGGAGGTGTAGTGATGCGATTTTCCTTTAAGCTGCTGTTGTGGACAGTGATTCTGCTGGCTATGGCGTTGGGATTCAGTGGCTTCTATCTTGTCAATTATGTATTTGAAACCTCCCTTAATCGAGAGATTGGACAGGCATTGGATGAAAACAGTATTCTGGGATTTGCTTTGGAAACGGCTGCCCTAAATGTACCTGCCAAATATGATGTACTGCAGGATAATACAGTGGAGGAAATTGCCTCTAATTTGGAAAGAGGAGGGCAGAGTGGCAGCAGACTTCTACGAATTTCAGATGAAGCGAAAAAGATTCTTTATGTCAGTGAAGGGTTTCCATCAGATGAAGCTTTGCTGCAGCGGATTACTGCAGGAACAAAAACCTATCGGGTAATTCTTCAGGAAGAAACCTATTATGTGCAGACAGGGGTTAGCATAGACTTTTTGGACAGAATCCTGTATCTGGAAACGATGAAGGAGGTAACGGAGGTATTTCAGGAAAGGATGATGGGCTTTTCCCTGTATCGCAAGGTAACAGTTTTTATTTTGGCTGTGGGAACAGGAATTATGTATTTTATTGCGTCCTGGCTGACCAAGCCTATTCGTCTGTTGACCAGGGCAACTAAACGGATGGCAGAGGGAGAATATTCCTATCGGGCCAAAAAGCTAAGCAGTGATGAACTGGGACAGCTAACTGTGGATTTTAATGATATGGCTGCTGTTTTGGAGGAAAATATCGGCAGACTGGAGGAAGAAATTGAGGCCAGAGAGGAGTTTATGGCAGCCTTCGCCCATGAACTGAAAACGCCTCTTACTGCTATTATCGGTTATGCAGACATACTGCGTTCTCACAGGCTGGATGGAGAAAAAAGCCTGATGTGTGCCAACTATATTTATACAGAGGGAAAGCGGCTGGAAACGATGTCCTTTCGTTTGTTGGATATTATGGTAGCAGGACATAAAAAGGTGCAGCTGCGGCAGCTTCCTGCAGAAGCTTTTTTTTCCTATTTAGAGAATGTATTTAGTAAACAGAGTGAGATAAAATTTACCATTCAATATGAAAATGGCATAGTATGGGCAGAAGAAAGCCTGATAAAAACTGTATTGGTGAATCTGGTAGACAATGCCTGTAAGGCTTCTGAACCGGGCAACAGGATAGAGCTGATAGGAGAGAGACAAAAGGATGGTTATCGTTTTGTGGTAAGGGACTATGGAATAGGCATTTCAGAGGAGGAGCAGAAAAAAATTATAAAGCCCTTCTATATGGTAGATAAATCCCGTTCCAGAAGCAGGAATGGTGCAGGACTGGGGCTGGCTCTGTGTACAGGAATTTTAGAACTTCATCAAACTAAGCTGGAAATTGAAAGTGTACCGGGAGAAGGTTCTTGTTTTGGATTTTTTTTGCCAGATCTGGAAAAGGAGGAAAGAGATGAAGAATAAAGGGAAAAATGGTATTTATCTTCTTTTTCTGCTTTTGGCTGTTGCAGCAGTGGGCATAGCTATCTGGGGACCGGAAAAGCTGGCTGGCTATAAGGATAGAGGGATTTTGGGTGTGATCAATACGAGAGAGGCAGGAGAGGAGGGGGAAGGCTACCGCTATCGTTTAAGTGGGAATGAAAAGCTCTATATTGTCTCTCGCTGTCTGGAAAGTCAGGTGCTGCCGGGAAGCGAACAGAATGCTCTTACCGGGGGCAGTATAGAGGCTGTGGATTATCAGGAGCTGGAGGGAACCTATGCTTTTGTGGTAAAGCATAAAGGTCCTTCAGAAAAAGAAATCACTGATGCGGAGATTTATGAAATCTGCAATCAGGGATTAGAGGATTTGAAGAAACTGGGGATTTTGCCGGAGTCAGTAAGGAAGGTGGATGCAGTTTCCTATGAGGCAGTGTTGTATTCTGCTATCGATGTGCTGGAGCCAAGAAATAATGTAGGAGTATGGAAGCTTAGCCTTTCGGACAGCCAGAGGAATGCCAATAAAGAAAACAGAATAATCGATGTTTATCTGGATGCAGACAATGGAAAAATTTATGAGTTTTATGTAAGGACAGCCCTTACCTGGGATAAGCTGGATGCGGATAGGATAATGGCAGAATGGAGTAACTATCTGGGGCTGGGACAGCCTGAGCCTTATGAATCAATAAATCCGCTTTCCGAAACTACTCCTTATTTTAAAAAATATACCTTTTCAGGAATGGGACAAGGGAAAACGATAGTTACTCTGGGATTTTATGAGGGGATTAATGAGTTGTTTTTAAAGATTTCGTAACGATTTAGAGTGCATAACAAAACACGCAGACGTAGTGGTGATGCACTGAGGCTTTTTGATATGTGCTATGGAAAGCACAGACCAGCCAAAGGGGCAGTTAATCATAAAAATGATGCAACTTTGATGCAAAAATGATGATATTTTGATGGGACTCTTGTATAACCTGTAGAGTGTACAGACAGGTTTATACAGGAGTTTTTTTGAGAGGAGCATCAGAGATGTACGAAGGAGCAGTATATTCTCCCAAATGGAGAAAGAAAAAGAAGAATAGAAAAAGGGCAGGTATGCCAAAGTATTGGAGAGGGATGGCAGTTACGCTGGGAGTGGCAGGGAGCTTGGGACTCTCTCTGTTTGTCGTAGAATATTTTGTGAAAAAAGGCTGCCAGTTTATTCAGGTAGAGGAGGAGCAGATGGTATATAGTCAGGCTGGGGAAGATTTGCCCTATGAAAGGCTGGTGATAAAGCAGGGAGAGACATCTTCATGGCAGGTAAGGGATGCTGTAGTGGAAGAAGCAGAAGATAGTATTTTGTTGAGAGAGGAGCAGAAGGAAACATTGTCAGTCAAAGCTTCCTTGGTGTTAGAAAAATCAGGAAAAATGCAAGGAGGAAAGGGATTGTGGGATGGAGACGATAGTTTGGTTTTAGAGCAACAGGTGGAAATATGGGAAACAGAGGATTCTTTGGGGGTAGAAAAATCAGAGGCATTGAAGGAGGGACAGGGCTTGCAGAAGGAGGAGATTGTTTTATCTCAGAAAAAGCAGATAGAGCCTCAGCAGATAGAGACTGCAGAGCAGGAGATGGAAGATAAAATAATGTACCTTACCTTTGATGATGGACCTGACCCGAAAAGTACAGGTCGGATTTTGGATATTCTAAAGGAAAGAGAAATAAAAGCTACTTTTTTTGTGATAGGAGAAAGTGTACGCAGATATCCTGAGATAGCCAGAAGGATAGTAGAGGAGGGACATACTATAGGAATCCACTGTAATCATCATGATTATCATACTCTCTATAAAAGTGTGGACAGCTATTTGCAGGATTTTGAAGCGGCGTATGAAGCAGTGAAGGAGGTAACAGGGGTGGAAGCCTGGCTCTTTCGGTTTCCCGGAGGAAGTATAAATGCTTATAATCGCTCAGTAAACAGACAGATTGCAGAAGAAATGGAGAAGAGAGGTTTTGTCTATTATGACTGGAATGCCAGTCTGGAGGATGCAGTAAAAGACCCGGTCAGAGAGGAACTGGTGGCGAATGCACTGGAAACACCTTTAGACAGAAAAAGGGTGGTGCTGTTGGCACATGATACGGTGGATATGACGGCAGACTGCCTGGAGGAAATATTAGATGGATTGTCTGAATATAGGATGGAGGTATTGACGAGGGAGGTAGAAGCGGTGCAGTTTCGGATGCAGTAAATACAGATTAACTTCACCGTCTCATTCAAAAAAATTTTAAGAGAGTAGGAAACATCTTGTTAATTTCCAGATAAGTAATAAGTGTAAAGGGAAGATATCTATCAACTGTGTACTACCATTCCCATAATACGGCAGGTTAAGGAGGAGGTGAAAATTTGCAATATTTTTTTGGATAATGCTGGTATTTATCGTAGTGACGCTGTTTGAAAAGTATCTGGTGGAAGCGGATATATAGCCTGCTCCGTATTCCCAAAAAAATTTTTTAAAGAAATAGGAAACATCTTGCTGGTTTCCAGATAGGTAATAAGTGTAAAGGGAAAACAAGAAGTAACCCAATACTACCATTCTTGTAAGAGGGCAGATAAAGAAGGAGATGAAAGGAAAATACCCCAAACAATGACTAAATAGTTTGTGGGACACTGCCAATATTTATGGTAAAAACACTACGAGAAAAATCCGGAGAGGAAGATGATATATCATATGCTCCATATTCAAAAAAAATTTTAAAGAAATAGGAAACATCTTGCTGGTTTCCAGATAGGTAATAAGTGTAAAGGGAAAACAGGGAGTAACCCAATACTACCATTCTTGTAAGAGGGCAGATAAAGAAGGAGGTGAAAGGAAGATACCCCAAACAATGACTAAATAGTTTGTGGGACACTGCCAATATTTATGGTAAAAACACTGCTGGAAAAGTATGGAGAGGAAGAGGATATATCATCTACTCTGTATTCAGAAAAATTTTAAAGAAATAGGAAACATTTTGTTCATTTCCAGATATGTGACTTCAGAAAGGAGAATGTTTATGAAAGGAAAGATAAACAAGTTTTTAGCGTTGCTATCCATGGTTTTGAGTCTTATGATAACCTCTGTTATACCTGTTTCGGCGGCAGGAGGTACACCGGATATCTGGTATCGCTCACATTGTCAGAATATTGGCTGGCAGGGAGCTGTATGTAATGGAGCATTATCGGGAACCGTTGCACAATCGCTCAGGTTGGAAGCTGTTCAGGCGGCTATTTCCGGTATGTCAGGTGGGATAAATTATAGAACGCACTGCCAGAATATTGGATGGACCCCGTGGACTGGCAATGGGATCACATCAGGAACTGAAAATCAATCTTTAAGGGTTGAAGCCGTTGAATTTTACCTTACGGGAACGATTGCTCAATATTATGATGTTTTCTATCGGACTCATTGTGAAGCGATTGGCTGGACCCCCTGGGTTGCTAATGGCGCCACATCAGGAACAGTGGGTCAATCTTTAAGGGTTGAAGGGCTTGAAATGAAATTAGTACCAAAAACAACTAATAATACAAATAATACAAATGGATTTGATCCAATCTGGCCATGCCAAAATACATATACTATAACAGCATTATATAAATATTCAAATGGAGGTGCTCATAGCTGTCGTTTTAAATATGGAATAGATATTGGAGCACCGGCCGGCGAAAATGTATTAGCAGTAGAAACAGGAAAAGTAATACGCTCAGAATATTCTACTTCATCAGGTTTTGGAAATTGGATAATGATTCAGCATAATAATGGAAAAGTTTCATTATATGCTCATTTAAGTTCAAGAAAAGTTTCTGTTGGTGATACTGTGGTAAAAGGACAGATAATTGGTCAGGTTGGTAATACCTCAGCTAAATACAATATTTCACCTCATCTGCATTTTGAGTTAGGAAATGGTAATTATTCTGGTGCTGCTGGCGATGCTTATCAAGAATATTATAAAGGAAAATATGCTGGTAAACTTATATTAACTCAAGCTGCAAAGAAATATAGTCATCCATAAAATTTGTAAATTTAAAATATAAGTTGTTTGAACTGAATCAAGGAAGTTCCAACTTCAAGTACTCCAAGTACTAAGAGGGGGACTTCCTTGTCAAAAATTTTCAAGGGTTATGAAATAGTTTTCTAATTTTTAGATAGATAAAAAGTAGGTAGATAAGGTATCTAATAATCTATATTGATTACCTATCTGGAAATTAGCAAGATATTTCTTATTGCCTTAAAATTTTTTTGGAATATGGAGCAGATGATATATCCATTGTGGAAGTAAAAAGATAAGTAAAAAATGGATAATTTTAAAATAGGTGAACAGATATGTTTATAGTGAAAAAAGGAAAGGAGAATCGATGTTATTAAATTGTTCAAATCACGCTTCTAAAAATTGGAATCCAGAACAGTTGAAGGCAGCAGCTCAGTGGGGAGAAATTGTGGATTATTCATTCCCAATTGTCCCAGCAACTGCAGATGAAGCAGACATTAACAGGATGGCAGAAGATATGGTGAAAGAGATAAAAACGATGCAACCTTCTGCTGTAATGTGCCAAGGAGAGTTTACACTTTCTTATATGATGATTATGAAGCTATTACAAAGTGGAATTAAGGTTGTTGCGGCATGTAGTGATAGACAGGTGGAGGAACGTGTATTAGCTGATGGAAACATAGAGAAAAAAGTGGTTTTTCAGTTTATCAGGTTTAGAGAATATAGGATAAATATTTAAAAAAACTGATATTACATAGTAAAATATTTCTTTTTAGTATATAATGTCAGAATATAAAAATAAATTAATGTCAAAGAAAGGAGTTATTGATGAAAAGAACGTATATAACAGCAATTTCATTGCAGGGCAGAGGGGGATTGGAGAAAGGAATTTATCAACCGGATGGCTTTAAGTTGAGCAAAAATGTGGAGACCTCTTTTCCTATTGTTCCCGTGATAGCCAGTACGATAGAAAATAGTGAAGACATAAAAATTATTGTACTTCGTACCGAGAATAGTGATGTAAAAGATAATTATGAAGAATTTGTGAATGAAGTAGAGAAATTAGGTATTCCCCGGGAAAGGATAACAGGTATATCTATTGAGGAAAATCAGAATAAAGTAATCGGTATCACAACCTTGGTGAGAGTTTTAGAGGAAATTCCCGAAGATTCATTGGTATATGCAGATACTACATTTGGAACAAAACCTATGTCAGCGATTATTCTTTATGCAATGAACTGTATTGAAAATCTAAAGGATACGGAAGTGGAAGGAATCTTTTATGGAGAATTGCCAAGAGAAGGTGGAAAATCAAAGTGGGAAAGAGCAAGGCTGTATGATTTAACGGCATATAAGTATCTTACTGATGTGATTCAACAGTTAAAGGAATTGGAACTTTCTGATCCGACGGCAGCAATAAAAACTTTGATAGATATGTAGGTGAATAGATGAAAAAAGTATTGGATATACAGGAAATACAAAATAAGAGTGAAGGTGTTGATAAGCAATTCAAAGAATTGTTGAATTGCTTGCAGGAGATGCCTTGCGATACACCGGAAGCACGGAAACAGCGCTTTTCATGGATGAAAGGCAGACCAGAGTATGATGAGTTTATCAACAAATTAATGAAAGAATGGAATGAAGGAAGGCAAGATAAGTTAAGGATTATGCCGCCAACGGGAAGAGAAATCAGTGTTGCCTTCCATGCGGATACCGGGATTGCAACTACCAAAAAATATGGTAAAGAGAAAGATGGTAAAAAGCAGGAAACAGATCCAGTTGTATTTTTTGAAACAGTAATACAGACGATTGAAAATTATACAGGGATTAATAATCAAGGAAAGTCATATACATTTATTCAAAGTTTGGGGGCAAGATATCGACAGAATGTCATGATAGCAGCAGGAATAAATGATTTTCAGAAAAATGAGCCTAATATCGATATTAGACTGGAAAAAGATAAGAATGCTCCATCAGAAGGTGGAATTGATGGGAAAAGATTATACAAGATATTAAAATTGGTACGAGGAGTAGATCGGCTTATACATCAGTTACAAGCAACATATGGAAATATAGATATTCAAATAGATGAGGTGATAGAAAAGTGGATTTTGGAGGATAAAAAGAAACGAGATAAAAAGAAACAGGAAAAGGAGAAACCTCCATATACAAAAAAAGAACTGCAGCTTGCAAAATATCTGATAGAAAGATTACCAGTGGTAAGTATAGACGATAAAATCTCAGAGGATGGGAATGCTACATATGGAGATTACTTAGAGTATTCTGAAGAAGATACAATTAATCCGGAAGATATGCAGTCATTCTTTGAATTTATGCAGAAGGATTTCGATATAAAGTGGAAACTAGTTATGGTAGCTACTCAAAAACGAGATCAAGAAGTTATTAAAGCTTTTTTAGCAAGAGATATTTTAATTGCTTTAAAGTTAAAAGTGGTTAATGAAACACAGAGGAAAACTTATAAGGATTTATTGGAACCCAAATGTGCTTCCTGGTGTCCGAAATATACATGTCCCCATGTAAAGCAAAAGGATGGAAAAATAGAAACAAGCAGAGAGAGTTGCTTTATACGATATGGAGACATAAGTATAGAAAACAGAGGAGACCAGCGGCTTTATGCACTTTTAGAACAAATGGGAAATTCTTTTTATCAAATAATTTTGCATAATGAATATGTGAGAAGAGCATATATAAATGAGGTTAAGAATTACTATGATTTATTTGCTGAGGAATTGAAGCCCGCAAAAGGTGCAGATGAATCAGAAACCTTTGAGTTTACCGATATAGTTTTAGCAAAAGCATTAAGAAAAAGCGAAAATAATGTTTCGAAGTATAAGAAGGCATACAAAGAAAAGACAAAGCCAACATTATATAGGCTATTTAGAGAAGAATTAGAGTAAAACACAAGATAATAGAGAAACCATTGTAACTATTCAGTAGGTTTGCATACTTGCTGTGCTGACCGTAGGAAAACGTAGTTGCAACGGGCAAAAATCCCATCACCATAGACGATTTTCATGGATTTTTGCAAGGTAACTGTAACGTACTGAACAGTTACAAACCCTTTACAGAGAGACAGAGGCTGGAATGATATTCAATATTAGCAATGCATTACAGGTACGATATATAAAACTACATTTTACCTTGCTCTTTCCACAGGATTGTATTTTGCCGGTGAGCAAGGCATCAGCAATCCGTGGTGGAATAGGGGAGATGCTGCTTCGGGCAAATTGTATTCGGAACAGAGAGTGTGAGGTTTGTGACTTTCGGAGTGAGTGTATCGTACAGAGAACCATGTATTCCCAATTTGATAATAAGCCAGCCTTTGTCACTACCGGAGATAGTGTCGGGTATGTGGTAGAGTGTGAAGATTATCAGGAAGTATTTAAGGCTGGCGATACATTAAAATTCAATCTGATTCTATTTGGAAAAACGATTGTATATTTTAATCAGTATCTGCAAGCCTTATTTGCTTTGGGGCAAAATGGAATAGGGAGAGACTATGCCAGGTTCTTGATTATTCAGGTGAAAAATACGAGAGGACAGTCTATTTTAGAAAATACTGATATCCATATGAAGTATTATCAGGTGGAAACTTTACAGACTTATGTGGATTATAGAATGAAGCAGATAGAAGAATGTGGATATCCGAATAAAATGATATTTTGTACACCACTGACACAAAAATTTCAGAAGGAATTTTTGAAGGAGTTTTGCATGGAGGCAATAAATAAATCCATTCAAAGAAGATTGTATATATTGAATTGTTTCGAGGGGAAGGATATCCAGGAGTTTTATGATGAAGAATTAGTTGTCCCCATGATGACCGAACAGAGTGTACGAGAGATTAAAGTAGAGCGTTATTCTTCACGAAAGAATACAAAAATGTATTTGAAGGGAATCAAGGGTGAGATTTTTCTGGAAAACCTGCCAGCAGAATTGCTGGAACTGTATTTTGCAGGTGAACTGATACATATTGGAAAAAATACCAGTTTTGGATTTGGAAGATATGTGATGAGGAATACAGAAGAGTAAAAGGAGAAAAAAGGATGGGCAGTAAATATGTATTGGCGATATATGACATCAGGGGAAAACAGGAATTTATCTATAGAAGCAATCGAATTAAAGAGATTATTGGTGCTTCTGTTATTATCAGAGACTGTTTTGAAGACTACTTGTATCCGGTAGCAGAAACAATTGGAGCAAAGAAGGGGATTTTTCATCAGGATGAACCATTTACAAAAGCAGCTTTTGAAAAGCATATAGAAGAAGGATATCTGGGTGAAGTGGTATATGAAGGCGGTGGTAATTTTTTATTGTTGTACAAGGATGAAGAAACCTTTAAAGAGATTACCTATCTATTTACGAAGAAGATATTGGAGGAAGTAGGAACACTTAGAGTTTTGGGAACCTGTATTTCAGATGTTGACTTTGAAAATTATAAAGGGGATCAGAAACGCTTATATGAAATGCACCGTAAAAACGAAGGGATGGAAAGTAATATTTCCCCCTGGGGTACACTTCCCATTGTTCAGGTAGACCGACGTACATATATGCCATTGGTGGATATTATCAATACACAGGCAAACATAAGTGAAAAAGTATCTAAGGAAAGTAAAGCCAAATATAAGGCATATCAAAAGGAATGTGCCATACAGGGTTCAACAATGGGAGAAACTGTTTTGGATAAGCTTGTTCACAAAAAAGGAGAGGAGAGTCTTCTTGCCATTATTTATATTGATGGCAACAATATGGGGGCACAGGTACAGGCTTGCCATGAAAATAAAAGCAGTTATGAGGATTGTGTGGCAGCCTTAAGAAGCTTTTCAAAAAAAGTGCAGAAAGACTATATTGATGATAGAAAAATAGTGATTGATCAAGTGCTGCAGGAGAAATATCCACAGAATAAAAAGATAAGCAGACAACGTTTGATTCTGGGTGCAGGTGATGAAATCAATTTTATCTGTAATGCAAGAGATGCATTGGATTGTGTACGGGCATATATGGACTCACTTCCTGAAGGATGCTCCTCCTGTGCAGGTATTGCCGTATTTCATAGTCATGCTCCATATGCAGAAGCCTATCGTATGGCAGAGGAATGCTGTGAATCAGGGAAGAAGCTAATGAAAGAGAAGGAGATAAACCATGCATGTTTTGTGGACTTTCATTATTGTCAAGGGGCAATCGGTATATCCTTAGAGGATATCCGTCGTATAGAGCATACTTCAGAGTCAAGCCGACCGTGGTTATTGAAAACGGATGAAGGAGAAAAGACAGCTGAGGTTACTGATTTTTCCCAGATTGAGTATGTCAAAAAGCTGTTAAATACCATGGGAAGAAGTAATGTAAAAACACTATTTCAGGCAGCAAAAACAGATAAGATACAATATCAATTAGAGCTACAGAGAATTTCTGCACATATGGGGATAGATGCTATTTTGGAACTAAATGATAAGAGAAGGCTGGTATATGATATGGGGATTGCTTATGACATCTGGTTTTCAGAAAAGTAGGGGAAGAACGATGAGGAGAAAAAAAGGAATAATAGAAATTATCTTACAATCAGATCTTTGTATGGGATCAGGATATTCCTATGCAGGAATTATAGACAGTGATATTTGTTATGATGCATATGGGATTCCTTATATTCCGGCAAGACGTTTAAAAGGATGTTTTCGTGAAGCAGCAGAGAGTATCTTATCTTCCATTATTTCAGAGAAAGATATGATGGATATTTTCGGTGAGACCGGAGCAAATGGGACCAAGGGTATAATCCTGGATAATGCCTATATAGATGGATATGAAGAAGTACAAAAAGAGATAGGCTCTATGATTCATATGTTTCCTGATGATATAAACGCACAGGAGGTTTTAGACCAATTTACACAGGTAAAAGCACAGACAAGACTGGTGGATGGTGTGGCAGAGGATTTGTCACTGCGCTTTACACGAGTAGTAAATCAGTATACACCTGAAAAAGAACAAATGAAATTTAAAGCAGAAGTTTTTTTTGAAGACGACATAGAAGGTAATATAGAGGAGAAATTATCAAAGATTGTAAAGGCGACAAGAAATATTGGTCTGATGCGAAACCGTGGGATGGGAAGTGTAAAATGTACACTCTCTAAGGTGGTTGTTGAAGCTTTAGAGCAGATACAGGTTCAGATAGACGAGAAGGAAGAGTATGTTATCCAATATGTTCTTACCAATAAGGAGCCATTGATGCTTAGTGGAAAGGGGGATGACTGCTCTGAACCATATATTTCCGGTAAAAGAGTATTAGGATTTTTGGCAAAAAAATACTTGGAAAAAGAAGGGCATACAGCAGAAGATGCCATGTTTGTGGATTTGTTTTTAAATGGAGAAACAAAATTTACCCATGCGTACCCATACAGGGATGGGAAGAGGTTCTGTCCGGCACCGGCATATATTAACAGACTGAAGAAGACGAAAAAGCTGGTCAATACATATTTTACTTATGATGAAAAAGTAAATGACACAAGCTATAATCCGGACAAGGGAAATCAGCCCAAAAAACTGAAAGGTAAATTTATTTCCATAGAAGAAAATCGTGTGGCAGAAACCACGGTGGATATGTCAATAATTTATCATCACAGCCATACCAGTGAGTCTCGTGGTGGTGATAAAGGTATTCTATATAGCACAGAAGCGATACAGGAAGAACAAATGTTTTCCGGTTATATTTATGTTTCTGGAAAATATGCTGCAGCTCTACTACAGCTATTAACCTCCGGAGAAATTCGATTGGGAAAATCAATTACTGCACAGTATGGAAAATGTATATTGGCAGAAACGCCCATTTATCAAGTGGCTGAACCGAAGAAATTACAGTTGGCTGCAGGAACGGATATAGTAGTACGCTTTCTTTCAGATACCATATTTGTGGATGAAGTCTCCAATGACTATTCGATTTACAGTGATGTAGTAATCAAGCTGGCAGCACAACAGTTAGGAATTGAAGAGAAAATAGAAGAGTGTCCGTACAGTCCCATGTTTCAAACGAAGCTGCTTTATGGCTATCAATCGGTATGGAATCTAAGAAAGCAGCCGGTTCCTGCCATTGAAGCTGGTGGTTGTCTGGTATATCGGTTAAAAGAAGCAGCCGTGATTGAGAAAGGTTTTTTAGGCGAACGTAATCAGGAAGGCTTTGGTGAAATAAGTATAGAAGTATTGAGTGGACAGCAGTATGAGGTGGTGGAAGAGAAAAAAGATGTCTCTGTAACCAGGCTGGAAAAAGTAGAAAATAATCTAACACAACAGATTATTAAACATATTGCAGTAAAATCCATGCTGAATCAGCTTCGTTTGCAGACGATGCAGGAAAAGGAGCTGCAGATTTCAAAAGCAGCCTTGGGAAGAGTTACCCTTATGCTAAAAGAGAGTCTGGAGGAAAATAAAGATAATTCAGAGAAAGCCTTTCAGGAATTTGTAAAGAGGATACAGTCGATAAAAACAAAATCGGTAAGAGAAGAGATAGAGAAAAATATCCTGAAGAAGATTGCTGTTGGCAGTGAAAGTAATGAAAACGATAACAAAATTATCCTATGGAAGCTAAAGAGTTTGCCGGGATTTGAGCGTTTAACCTTACAGAAAGATATGCTGATGCTTATAGGCTGGGATGTAGAACGGTGCAGACAGGAATTGAATAAAGAGTGGGGAAATTTTCTTTTGTTTATTTTAGTCCAGCAGAAATATAGGAAGAAAAGATAGGGGGGAGCTTCAATGAAAAAAATCATAAAGAAAATTTACTATAAAATAGAATTTGAACTGGCTTCTCCCATGACCATTGGCACGGGAGAGAATCAATTCACGGATAAAGATATTGCACGAAATAGTAAAGGTGTTCCCTATATTCCAGGTACTGCATTGGCTGGAATCAACCGTTCTTTTTTTGATGATAATGAAGAGAAAGAGAGGATAAATAAATATTTTGGCAACGTTTCTATGGAACAAATTGTAGAAAGCAGAATTGTCTTTTATGATGCACAGATAGCTGATGAGGAAGAGAGCTACATGGTATCCAACAGGGATATGGTAGCTTTGGATCTTTATAAGACCGCAATAGTCGGTGCAAAATTCGACATGGAAACATTGGAGCCGGGAATAAAATTTGTTACCTATATGGAGCAGAATTATCTGGATAAAAACGATGAGGCGATTGCCGATGAAATCGTGAACCATTGGTTACGCAATGAAGTTTATCTTGGTGCCAAAACGATGCGAGGATATGGTGCAATCAGAAAGGTTAAGGTATGGAAAATCGCATTTGGATTTGCCTCAGAAGATAAATCTGAAAAAACGCTTGTGGAATGGCTTGCTTTTGATATGTACAGAAAAAGTGATTGGGAATCCGCAGAGCTTGTGGAGAAACCGGAAGAGGAAAGCAGATATATGCTTCAGTTGGAATTGAAGCAGGTGGGAGGAATCTCCATTCGCAGATATACCACTCAGCTTCTACAAAATGAACAGGAAGCGGTTCCTGATTATGAACAGTTGACAGTACATGAGAAGGAGGAAATATTGCCGGTTATTCCGGGAACTTCATGGGCAGGAGCCTTTCGCCACAGAATGCAGCAGCTAGTGCCGGATTTGAATAACAAGCTATGTTTTGGTGTGGTTGATGAAAAGGAAAAAGTGAAATCCAATATTCGTTTTTCTGAAACACAAATTTCTAAGGCAAAGGCAAAAATTTATTCCCGAAATACGATAAACAGATTTACCGGTGGTACGGTAGATGGGGCATTATTTACAGAGAAAGCATATTATGGTGGAGAAACAACCTTAGTCATTTCTTTTGGGAAAGCTCCCGAGGATAAGGTGAAGTATGCTTTAGCAGCAGCTATTGCAGACTTGCACCATGGTTTTCTGGCAGTAGGTGGTTTGACCTCTATTGGTCGTGGATGCTTTCAAGTGAAGAAGGTGAATGGTAAGGAAGTAGAAGGAGACGATATCTATCAGAAGGCTTGGGAATTGATGAAGGATTGGTGAAGAGTATAATGGATATAATGGGGATTTTTAAAGATAAAACTAAGGATATCAACGGCTATGTGGTGGCAAGTTTAACGGATGAATATATTGTAGATACCTGGCCGATGACAAGAAATAGATTAGAAGGAAAAGAGGATAAGCTTTTAGAGGTGCGAGTGTTTGATACACAGCAGGAGGTGAAGCTGTTTCGTACAAGCATGGGAAGAGAAAAAGCTTTCCGTCTGCGTCACATCATAGACGATGAAGCAAATACAAAAGAGAGCATGGATGAAGTGCAGATTTTAGACATTGATATGAAGAAGTCGAAGGTATTGTTTGAGCAAAGTGGAGAGGTATATACTACAGGTGGCGGACGTTATTATCTGCCATTGAAAAGTATGGAAAATGCAAAAATCAAAATTCGACATTATCTGGATAGATATGAAGCAAGTGGACAGGCACGCATTAGTGATTGGCGTTTAGTAGATTTTGAGGGGGAAAAATAAATGGGATGGAACTATCAGATAACCGATACAAAATTTATCAATCCATATAATTTTATACCAGTTGGATATAACAAAAAATCCATAGGCAGGCTTCCTGCTGATGAGGATAAGCTTACCGGTGTACTCACTTGTTCTCTCTATACCAAAGGACCGATTGCGATTCTGGATACCGAACATAAAGAAACTATAGACGAGCATTCCATATATGGGTTTATGAAAAATGTAGACGAACAGTATATGATACCCGCTTCGGCTATCAGAGGTATGATTCGCAGTGTACATGAGATAGTTACAGATTCCTGTTTTTCAACCATCAAAAAAGAGTCCTATATCACCGCCAGAAGCAATTCAGCCTATGCTCCTGCAGTTTTGATAAAAGAAAAAGATTCTGACGGAAAGGAAGTATGGAAACTGCATAAAGCCACACGATATATGCTGAAAAGCCAGGATAATCACTGTCCCAGGGGGAATCATGAGGTTTGGGGATGTTATACCTATTTTGTAAAGAGTGAAAATGATAGAAAGTATATTGTAGATAAGCAGAAGAACAGGATATATACCGGTGAAAGAGTGTGGATGAAACCCTTACAGGATGAAGGGGGAGAAAACATTATTTATAAAAACAGCAAAGGTTTTCCCTGTGGTCAAGTTGCTGAATGGGTTGAAAAATGGAGTGAAAATAGTCCTAAGCCAGATGGTGCAGAGAAAGGATATCTTGTACTGGGGGAAGCTTTTGGAAAAAAGAAACATCATGAAAGTGTATTTTGTATAGATAAAAAACAGCCTAAAGGATGGGAGAAGATAGAACAGAGTGTGATTGATACGGCAATAGAAGGACTAAAGGCATCACATAAGGTATATAATGATGCAGCAATTAATAAGCAGCTTAGATCCGGCAAATGGTATGGATCATTGGAAATCATGGAGAGGCAAGGCTGTATTCCGGTTTGGTATAAGTGGGAAGGGGAAAATTTGTATTTTTCACTGGCTTCTATTGGACGTAAGACCTATCAAAATACTTTGTCTCAGCTGATAGGCAGAAAAACAGCCTGTGATTCAAGAAAACAGCTATGTACTACTTGCTCGGTTTTTGGTATGGTAGGTGAGGATGAGGCTTTAGGCAGCAGAATACGTTTTATGGATGCCGTTTGTGAAAATTTATCATCAGGAACACAGACAGTTACCCTGCAGGAATTGTCTTCACCGAGACCCTCCTATCTGCCATTTTACTTGAAGGAAAAGGGGAGGAAGCAAGGCACAGAAGGTACGGCAATGGGATATGATCATCCAAACAATGAGCTTCGTGGAAGGAAGTTCTACTGGCATTTTAATCCTGAGTTAAAGGCTTCGGTAAAAGCAAATAAGCTGAATGCAACGGTAGAGGTATTGGGAGGAGATACAGCCGAACATTTTTCCTTTAAGGTTTATTTTGATGGGATAACGATGGAGGAATTGGCAGCACTTGTATATAGCCTGAACTTTAATGAAAATGAAAAAGAGGGAAAGCTGTGTCATAAGATTGGCCATGGAAAGCCGCTTGGTTTAGGAAGTGTGAAAATTGTAGTAGACGATATCCGGCAGAGAATCTATACACCGGAAAAAGAATATAAGCTGAATAATATAACAGATAGTGTATTTCAGAAGGTTTCTGAATGGGCAGATACAGTAGAGAATGATACATCGGTGCAGGCATTAAAGGAGATGGTGAAGTATGATGCAGTAGAGGAGGAAGTGAGATATCCGTATATTATTCCTCCAAAAGGAATAGACCCTAACGATAAGAAAAATCTTAATGCCCTGGCATCACATAAGTGGTTTTCTAAAAATTATAAGATGGGGGCAAAGGTTATCGAGCAGAAGCTGCCCGATATATTGGATGAGGATAGAACGTTGAATGCGTATAAAGTAATTTGGGTAGAAGATAAGAAGAAACGTAGATAGTAAATAGTATGTGATAGGTAATATAAAAAGTGGGTCAACCGAAAGGATATTGGTAAAAAGATGCAGATAAGTCTGGAAAGGTGCAGAAATAGGGCATTTTTGAAGATGTGGCTTTGGGAGGTTGCCCCACTTTTTGAAATAAGGCTACCGCAATCCCACTGGCTTTAGACGGTGGGTTAAGGTAGCCAAAAGTAGAGGTTTGTGTTATATTTATGGCATGGGAACATGGAAAGCTAAAAACAGACACAAGTATTTACTCCAATATCATATTA
>JAFXJR010000051.1 GCA_017532145.1 Lachnospiraceae bacterium
CTTAAATCCTCATAGTGATAGTTAGGCAGACTGCGTCCGTATTTGTTGACTGCCCCTCTAAGTACTGTATGAGCCAGCTCGTTTCCTGTAGTGTTTACTTCCCAGCCTCTATAGATAAAGGAGTGGGGCTGCTGAGCTGCATAGACCGAGTTCAGCATAACGGAAAAGTCACCGCTGGTAGGGTTTTTCATACCGGCAGGTACATCAAATCCGCTGACGGTAAGGCGGTGCTGCTGATCCTCCACAGAACGGGCACCAATAGCCACATAGGAGAGAATGTCGGATAAATATCTCCAGTTTTCGGGATAGAGCATTTCGTCTGCAGCAGTCAAGCCGGATTCTTCAATAGCACGAATGTGCATTTTTCTCATGGCGATTAAACCGGCCAGAAAGTCAGGTTTTTTCTCCGGGTCGGGTTGGTGGATAATTCCCTTGTAGCCCTCTCCTGTAGTACGGGGCTTGTTGGTATAGATTCGGGGAATCAGAATCAGCTTATCCTTTACCTTTTCATTGACTTTGGAAAGACGGTTAATATAGTCACAAACCGCCTCCTCATTATCTGCAGAACAAGGACCAATAATTACCAGGAACTTATTGCTTTTTCCGGTAATCACATCTTTAATTTCTGCATCCCTGCGCTGTTTCAGCTCCTTTAATGCCTGAGGCAGGGGAAATTCTTCTCTGATTTCATCAGGTGTCGGCAGTTTCTTTATAAATTCAAATGCCATATGTGTATACCTCCATCAATATCTGTATTGAAAACATAGCCATTATAATATACCCGAAAGGGTTGTGCAATAGACTATTTCAGATATTTTCTGACAGCGAACACACACAAAAGGGTTTGGAGTAGCTGACTGGCCAGCAATCCCCAAAGATATCCCTGGATTCCATATAGAGGAATAGCAAAGATGACAAATAGCAGGCGAAGCAACAGACTAATCATGCTGAAAGCAAAGGTTTGCAGGGTTTTTCCTAAGCCGTTTAAAATACTGTTTAAGGTACTTGCTATGTATAAGAAGGGGCAGATAAAGCTAAGAGTAATAATAAAGCTACCTGCCAGAGAGCTGTCATACAGCAGGTTTCCCGCCCAGCGTCCCAAAAGAAGGAAGGCCGCTGTACACAAAAAGCCTAAAAGAAAACAGTAACGAATAGATTTTTGTACAGCCCTTCGGATAGCTGCCTGATTATTAGTAGATTCTGCCTCCGACACCAGAGGAAGGAGAAGTACAGAGATAGAATTAGTAATGGCAGAGGGAAACAGAATCAAAGGCAGTGCCATTCCGGTAAGTACACCATAGACGCTTAAAGCTTTGGCATTATCATAGCCATACAGCTGCAAATACTGAGGAATACAGATAGCCTCTATGCTTTGAAGAAAGTTAATCAACGTCCGGTTCAGGGAAAGCGGCACAGCTAAGGAAAGCAGCTGTCTGGCATCCTGAAGATAGATACCAAAGGGCTGCTGTAGTTTAGACAACAGGGTATGGGACTTTGTCAAAGAGTAAAAGCGGCAATAGATGGCTGTTAAAGAGACAAGCATAGAAGCGGCTTCTCCAATAATCAGCCCTACCACAGCAAAGCTAATCGTAGGTGTATAGCCTCTTTGGATATTGTAGGCATAGATGAGATATACACTGCCCACCCGAATCAGCTGTTCTGCCAATTGAGTCAAAGCAGGTACGGCAGTATTACGAATCCCGTAAAAATAACCGTTGATACAGGAATGGATGGTAGCCATAGGAATGGATAGGGAAATAATACGCAACAGGGGAGCCGTTCGAGGTTCAAACAGCATCCGGGAAGCAATCCAATCCGAAAAAAGGTAGATCCAGACCGTACATCCCAGGGAAAGTGACATAGCAATGAAAAAGCCTACTAGCAGCTTTCTGAAAGAGGTGTTATAATCACGGTTGGAGGTTTCGCTGGCAACGAATTTGGAGATGGCAGTCTGCATCCCTGATACAGTAACGGAGAAGGTGAGTGCCAGTACAGGGGAGGTAAGCTGGTACAATCCCATACCTTCAGCACCAAATATACGAGAAAGAAAGATTCGGTAAAAGAAACCGATGAAACGGCTGATAAATCCTGTAATGGTTAAAATCATCGTACCCAGAATAAGGGGATTCTTTTTTTTCGTAGGATATTTTGTATAATGTTTTATAGAATATTTCATTTGATGTCCGTCGGAAAACTTTGTTTATAAATATATGCAATTCCTTTTATTGACAGAACATACCAGGCATGATATAGTGAAAATACATAATCCTAATTGATTTACTAGGAAATGGTTATCAGCTATAAATTGAGAAAGTGTCGAATGGCGAATATCCACTTTGACAATAATATAAGATAATACTTGTAGCTGTAAAGATATCATATACACAATACACAACAGTGATACACTGGGACAGAAAAGAATAAAAAATGTAACGATTCAGCAGGTCGGTACATGTGCAGTGTTGACCGTAGGAAAACGTAGTGGTAACATCGTAAAGGTAAGGATACTGAATCATTACAAAAAGCTTAAATAAAAGACTGGAATAGAAGAACTTGAAGGGAGAATGAGGATATATGCAAAAAGATTTCATCTATTTAGATAATGCAGCAACGACAAAGACAGCGCCTCAGGTAGTAGAGGCTATGTTGCCTTATTTTACAGAAAGCTATGGAAATCCCAGCAGTATTTATGCTGCAGGAGCATCTGCAAAGGAGGCAGTAGACCGGGCCAGAGAGCTGATTGCTTCTACACTGGGAGCTAAAGCCAACGAAATTTATTTTACCGGAGGTGGATCCGAGGGGGACAACTGGGTGCTGAAGGCTACTGTTGAGGCGTATGCCTCCAAGGGGAAGCATATTATTACATCTGCGATAGAGCATCATGCCATTCTGCATACCTGCCAGTATCTGGAAAAGAAAGGTTATGAGGTGACTTATGTAGGGGTGGATGAAAAGGGAATCATCAAGTTAGATGAGCTAGAAAAGGCAATTCGTCCGGATACCATTCTGATTTCTGTAATGTTTGCCAACAATGAGATTGGAACTATTCAGCCTATTCGAGAGATTGGTGCTATGGCAAAGGCACATGGAGTACTCTTCCATACGGATGCCGTACAAGCATATGCCCATATGCCTATCGATGTGAATGCAATGAATATTGATATGCTGAGTGCCAGCGGACATAAGTTTAATGGCCCGAAGGGAATTGGTTTTCTGTATATTCGTACCGGAATTAAGATAAGGTCTTTGCTTCATGGCGGTCATCAGGAAAGAGGACGACGTGCAGGTACGGAAAATGTAACTGGTATCGTGGGGATTGCTAAGGCAGCCGAATTGGCAGTTGAGAGGCTGGAGGAAAGAGAGAAAAAGGAAAAGGAATTAACAGACTATTTAATTAACCGTATTAGTCAGGAGGTTCCCCACTGTAGATTAAACGGAGACAGAGAAAAGAGACTTTCCAATAATGTGAATTTCAGTTTCCAATTTATTGAGGGAGAATCCTTATTGATTATGCTGGATATGAAGGGTATCTGTGCTTCCAGCGGCTCTGCCTGCACTTCTGGTTCACTGGATCCCTCTCATGTACTGCTTGCCATTGGACTGCCTCATGAAATTGCTCATGGCTCATTAAGACTGACGGTCAGCGAGGAGAATACCTTAGAGGAGATGGAGCGGACAGTAGATGCCGTAAAGGAAATTGTAGCCAAGCTAAGATCCATGTCTCCCTTATATGAGGATTTTGTTAGGGCAAACGGTTAACTGATGGGTATCTCTATTAGTTAGCGAGGGAAAATATCAAAATAATGTAGGATAGAAAATATTAATCATATAGAATATAATCTGATATAAAATAAACGGTAACTATTCAGTAAAGCTACGTACTTACTGTACTGACTATAGGAAAACGTAGGAGTAATGACATAACGAGAGTACTAAATAGTTATGATAAAGGATGATATAAGATAGAAGATTATGGAAGATTAGGAGGAAAAATAAATGTATACAGAAAAGGTAATGGATCATTTTCAGAATCCAAGAAATGTAGGAGAAATAGATAATGCCAGTGGAGTGGGAACGGTAGGAAATGCTAAGTGCGGAGACATTATGCGTATGTACCTGGATATTGATGATAATGGGGTAATCAGAGACTGTAAATTCAAAACCTTTGGTTGTGGGGCAGCAGTGGCTACCAGCAGCATGGCTACTGAGCTGGTTATCGGAAAGACTATTCAAGAGGCTTTACAGGTGACAAATAAGGCAGTTATGGAGGCTTTGGATGGACTGCCGCCAGTTAAGGTACACTGTTCCTTATTGGCAGAGGAAGCCATTCATGCAGCACTTTGGGATTATGCACAGAAAAATGGCATTCAAATCGAGGGACTGGAGAAGCCCAAGTCAGATATTCACGAAGATGAAGAACAGGAAGAAGAATATTAATGAACACCAATACTGCTGTAGTGGAGCATACCTTTGAGCCTGTTTATGACAGCAGCTCCCGTCTATTGATATTGGGTACCTTCCCTTCTGTAAAATCCAGGGAAAATGGCTTTTATTATGGTCATCCCCAAAACCGGTTCTGGAAGGTGATTTCCCAAATTACCCAGGAAGATTTACCGGATACTATAGAGAAAAAGAAAGCCCTGCTTTTACGGCAGGGCATTGCCATTTGGGATGTTATCCACTCCTGCCGTATTACTGGTTCCAGCGACAGCTCGATCAGAGACGTGGTGGCAAACGACATTGGAGGCTTATTAAAGAATACCTCTATCACACATATTTTTGGAAATGGAGACAAGGCTTGCAGATTATATGAAAAATACTGTCAGGAGCAGACGGGCAAACCGATTATCAGGCTGCCCTCTACCAGTCCGGCCAATGCAGCTTTTTCTTTAGCCAGACTGATAGAATGCTGGGGCAGGATTCTGGAAGAGGAATAAAAAATGGAGATAAAAACAGGTACGAAAAAAAAACAGAAGGTTGTAGTAGGCATGTCCGGTGGTGTGGATTCATCAGTGGCAGCCTGGCTGTTAAAGGAACAAGGCTATGATGTAATTGGTGTTACCATGCGAATCTGGCAGGAGGAGGGACTGGAGCAGATAGAAGAAAATGCAGGCTGCTGTGGTCTTTCTGCTGTAGATGATGCCCGAAGGGTGGCCAGACATCTGGGGATTCCCTATTATGTAATGAATTTTACCAAAGAGTTTCGGGAAAGGGTGATGGATTATTTTGTAGAGGAATACCTGCATGGAAGGACTCCTAATCCCTGTATAGCCTGTAATCGTTATGTGAAGTGGGAATCTTTATTAGAAAGAAGTCTATCTATTGGTGCCGATTATATTGCTACTGGTCACTATGCCAGAATAGAACGGCTTCCCAATGGGAGATATGCTATTCGTCATTCTGTAACCGCTGCAAAGGATCAAACCTATGCCCTGTATAATCTGACTCAAAATCAATTGGCACATACGCTGATGCCGGTAGGAGACTATACTAAGGAAGAAATCCGAAAAATGGCAGAAGAAATTGGTCTGCCAGTGGCAAAGAAACCGGATAGTCAGGAAATCTGCTTCATTCCGGATAACGATTATGCAGGATTTATCGATAGAGAGGCCAAAGAAAGAGTTCCTGCTCCGGGAAATTTTGTCCGTGCCTCCGGTGAGGTATTAGGAATTCATAAGGGAATTACCCACTATACGATAGGACAGAGAAAGGGACTGAATCTGGCCATGGGACATCCGGTCTTTGTAACAGGTATCCGCCCGGAAACTAATGAAGTAGTGATTGGAGAGGGACAGGAGGTCTATGCTACTGAGCTTTCCTGTCATCACATTAACTATATGGGAATGGAAGCGCTAGCCAAGCCCAGAAGAGTAAAGGCAAAGATACGCTATGCTCATCAGGGAACTTTTTGTACTATTGAACCAGTGGGAGAAGACAGAATCCAATGCCATTTTGAAGAACCTGTACGGGCTGTTACTCCAGGACAGGCTGTGGTTTTTTATGAGGATGACTATGTGTTGGGAGGCGGCACCATACAATAAGGGATAAGTAAACCGAATCAAAGAAGCAGCAAAGTAGATTGCGAATATCCGCTTTGACCATGTTTACTCAGGAGGACAGACAGATGGCAATTAAGGCAGACTATCATATGCACTCATCGTTTTCAGGGGATTCTAAGGCTCCGATGGAAGCGATGATAGAAAGGGGAATTGAGTTGGGATTGACCAGATTATGCTTTACCGAGCATATGGATTTTGATTATCCTTATCCTACAGAAGAGGAGCAGGGAATGTTTGACCTGAATACAGAAGCCTATCTTCTGGAAGGAAGTAAATACAAAGAAAAATATAATCAGCAAATCCAGCTTTATTTTGGAGTAGAGCTGGGGCTGCAGCCTCATCTTACCCAAGAACTGGAACAGTATGTAGCCGCCTATGATTTTGATTTTATTATCGGCTCCTCTCATATCTGTCATAGGCAGGATCCCTATTATCCCTCCTTCTATGAGGGAAGAACAGAAGAAACTGCCTACAGAGAATATTTTGAGTCGATTCTGGAAAACATAAAAGCCTTCCATACTTTCGATGTTTATGGACATTTGGACTATGTAGTTCGGTATGGACCGGGTAAAGACAGAGAATACACCTATTTAAAGTATCAGGATATTTTGGATGAAATTCTCTACAACCTGATAGAAAAGGGAAAGGGAATCGAAGTAAATACAGGTGGTATTCCCTATGGGCTCAGGGAGCTAAATCCCTGTACAGATATTCTGCGGCGCTATCGGGAGCTGGGTGGAGAAGTGATTACGGTAGGCTCTGATGCCCATGTACCTGGTCGAATAGGAGAAGGCTTTGACCGGGCGGCAGATATTCTGACCAGCTGTGGCTTTCGGTATTATACTGTATTTTCCAAACGAAAGCCGGAATTTTTTAGGATTTAACCGAATCAAGGAAATCCCCCATTTCAACTACGCTGAGTACTAAGTGGTGAACACGACTTTGCAGGGAAAGGAGACTTGCTTGTGTTTTGTGCTATGCACACGGAAAACCACACCTCAGCTAATGGATCAGTGATGAATTATTTGATGTACTGACAGAAGATAACCAATCCTCTGTGGTATTTATAATAAAGAAACTATTAAAAATAACCAAAAAGCAAATATTTTTTATTTACACCTTGAATTTTAAGGACAAATTAGGTAAAATAAACCTGCTGATAAAATTTTGACAATCATTTGCAGTCAGGTTTTGCAGATGATTTCAGAATGATATAAATAAATTCATTTTTAGGAGGAATCTAAAATGGCAGTAAAAGTAGCAATCAACGGTTTTGGTCGTATTGGTCGTCTTGCATTCAGACAGATGTTCGATGCAGAGGGATACGAAGTAGTAGCAATTAATGACTTAACAGATCCTGACATGCTGGCTCATCTGTTAAAGTATGATACAGCACAGGGTAAATACCAGTATGCAGACAGTGTAGAGTATGGTGAGGATTTTATTTCTGTAAATGGAAAGAAGATTACTATCTATGCTAAGGCCAATGCTTCTGAGCTTCCTTGGGGCGAACTGGATGTAGACGTTGTTCTGGAGTGTACAGGATTCTACACATCCAAGGAAAAGGCTTCTGCACATATTACAGCAGGTGCTAAGAAGGTTGTTATCTCCGCTCCGGCAGGAAACGATCTTCCTACTATCGTTTACAACGTAAACCACACCACACTGACAAAGGATGACAACATTATTTCAGCAGCTTCCTGTACAACAAACTGCCTTGCTCCTATGGCAAAAGCACTGAACGATCTGGCTACCATCAAGTCCGGTATTATGACCACTGTTCATGCTTATACAGGAGATCAGATGATTCTTGACGGACCTCAGAGAAAGAAAGACAAGAGAAGAAGCCGTGCAGGTGCACAGAATATCGTTCCCAACTCTACAGGTGCTGCAAAGGCAATCGGTCTGGTTATTCCTGAGTTAAAGGGTAAATTAGATGGTTCTGCACAGCGTGTTCCTACACCTACAGGTTCTACAACAATCTTGATTGCTACCGTAGAGAAGGCTGTAACTGAGGAAGAGATTAATGCAGCAATGAAGGCAGCAGCTAACGAGTCTTATGGCTACAACACAGATGAAATCGTATCCAGTGACGTAATTGGTATGACCTATGGCTCTCTGTTTGATGCTACTCAGACTAAGGTTATTTCCGACAATCTGGTACAGGTTGTTTCCTGGTACGACAATGAGAACAGCTATGTATCTCAGATGGTAAGAACCATTAAGTACTTTGCTGAATTGGGTTAAACATCAAAATGATAAAATAAATTTTTTTGCTGAATCAGCATATAATACAAGGCCTATAAGGGTCCGGTCTTATGGACCGGACTCTTTTTTCATTAAAATTAAGAAAAATTCCTTTCTCCTAAATGTAACACGTTAGTCTGTGGATTCACAAAGGTATTCAAGATACCACATGATTGGGCGTTCTGCTCATATTCTGTGCTGAGTGGGAAATAGGGAGGTTTCTTGTGAAGATATAAAAATAACCAAAAAGGAAATATCTGGAGGCAATAATCATGGGATTAAATAAAAAGTCAGTAGACGATATTAACGGAAAGGGAAAACGTGTTCTGGTAAGATGCGACTTTAACGTACCCCTTAAGAATGGTGAGATTACAGATGAAACTCGTATTGTGGCAGCTCTTCCTACTATCCAGAAGCTGCTGGGTGAGGGTGCTAAGGTAATTCTTTGTTCCCATCTTGGGAAAGTAAAGAATGGTCCTAATGAGGGTGAGTCTTTAGCACCAGTGGCAAAGAGACTGTCTGAGAAGCTGGGTAAGGAAGTAAACTTTGTTGCTGATGATAACGTAACCGGTGAAGCAGCTACAGCAGCTGTAGCTGCTATGCAGGAAGGTGACGTAGTATTACTGCAGAATACCCGTTTCCGTGGTGCTGAGGAGACAAAGAATGGAGAGGCTTTCAGCAAGGAGCTGGCTGACCTGGCTGATGCTTATGTATGTGACGCTTTTGGTTCCTCCCACAGAGCACACGCATCTGTAGCAGGTGTAACAGAGGTGGTTCGTGCAAAGGGTGGCGAGTGTGCCGTTGGATATTTAATGCAGAAGGAAATTGATTTCCTTGGCAATGCAGTAGAAGATCCGGTAAGACCCTTTGTTGCTATTCTGGGTGGTGCTAAGGTTGCAGATAAACTGAATGTAATCAACAACCTGTTAGAGAAATGTGACACACTGATTATCGGTGGTGGTATGGCATTCACCTTCTTAAAGGCTAAGGGATATGAAATTGGTAAGTCTTTGGTAGATGAGGAGAAAATCGACTATTGTAAG
Source organism: Lachnospiraceae bacterium (assembly GCA_017532145.1). GTDB lineage: Bacteria > Bacillota > Clostridia > Lachnospirales > Lachnospiraceae > Kineothrix. Next base: position 9,350 of record JAFXJR010000051.1, read on the forward strand.
GAAATGATGGAGAAGGCAGAGAAGCTGGGTAAGCAGCTGTTGCTTCCTGTAGATGCTGCCTGTGCTGCAGAATTCCCCAATCCTATTGATGCAGAGATAGACGTAGTAATGGTAGATGCAGATAAGATTCCTGCTGATAAGCTGGGATTGGATATTGGTGACAAAACCGCAGAGCTGTATGCAGATGCAGTGAAGAATGCAAAAACAGTAGTATGGAATGGACCTATGGGTGTGTTTGAAAATCCTGTACTGGCAAAGGGAACGATTGCTGTAGCAAAGGCTCTGGCTGAAACCGATGCTACCACGATTATCGGTGGCGGTGACAGTGCTGCTGCAGTAAATCAGTTAGGCTTTGCAGACAAGATGTCTCATATTTCCACAGGTGGTGGTGCTTCTCTGGAATTTCTGGAAGGAAAGACTTTACCTGGTGTAGCAGCAGCAGACGATAAATAAGACAGAATAAAAAGAAAGGAAAAGCTACTGAATATATGTTATTTATGTTTTTAGTAGCAGAATAAGACAATGGCAAGAAAGAAAATTATAGCTGGTAACTGGAAGATGAATATGACTCCCAGTGAAGCAGTAGAACTGGTAAATACTTTAAAACCTTTGGTAGTAACTGAAGAAGCAGATGTAGTATTCTGTGTACCTGCTATCGACATTATTCCTGCATTGGAGGCGGCAAAGGGTTCCAATATTCAGATTGGTGCAGAGAATATGTACTATGAGGAGAAAGGTGCTTTTACTGGTGAAATTTCTCCGAATATGCTGACTGATGTAGGGGTAAAATATGTGATTATCGGTCACTCTGAGAGAAGAGAGTATTTTGCTGAGACAGATGAGACGGTAAATAAGAAAGTATTGAAGGCTTTTGAGCATGGAATTACACCAATTATCTGCTGTGGTGAATCTTTGACTCAAAGAGAGCAGGGTATCACCATTGACTGGATTCGTCAGCAGATTAAGATTGCTTTCTTAAATGTAACAGCTGCTCAGGCTGCTTCTGCAGTAATCGCTTATGAGCCTATCTGGGCAATTGGTACAGGTAAGACAGCTACTACAGAGCAGGCACAGGAGGTATGTAAAGCTATCCGTGAGTGTATTGCTGAGATTTATGATGATGCGACAGCAGCAGCAATCCGTATCCAGTACGGTGGTTCTGTTACGGCAGACACAGCAGCGGAGCTGTTCGCACAGCCTGATATCGATGGCGGCTTAGTAGGTGGTGCATCCTTAAAGCCTGATTTTGGAAAGATTGTAAACTATAAATAGAACGATTCGTCGATAACATAGAACGTGACTGAACTGTTACTTTAGGTTTTGACACGAGCCTTATGCTATTGCTAATGGAGACAAAGGTGTTTTTGGTAGTGAAAGTCTTATGGAAACAAATTAGTTTTCTATGCTTTCGGGTATAGTTAGAAGTTTGTGTACATAAGAACCCAACATACTTTAACTGTTGGAGTGCCAGGAAATCTTTAACTAAAACTTGACATCATCAAGATAGCAGGATATACTAATAGAGTTCATGCATTGAAAGACAACACTTTTAAAGCGGTGTTGTCTTTTTTGCGAATATATTGACGGAATATGGAATGCAGAAGGAAGGAACAGAATTTTAATGAGTAGCACAGAGCAACAAATCAGTTATAAGGATTCGGCAATAGACAGAAGAATGATAAAAGCAGTAGAGGAAATGGGGTTTAAAACGATGACACCCATTCAGGCACAGGCGATTCCGATGATGTTGGAAGGAAAGGATATTATTGGGCAGGCACAAACTGGTACAGGAAAGACGGCTGCCTTTGGTATTCCGATGATTCAAAAGGTAGACTCCGAGTCTAAGGCATTACAGGCTATCGTACTCTGTCCCACCAGAGAGCTGGCAATACAGGCTTCGGAGGAAATGCGGCGATTTTCTAAATATATGCATGGTATCAAGGTACTGCCGGTTTATGGAGGACAGGATATTTCAAGGCAGATACGGGCATTGAGTAAGGGAGTGCAGATTATTGTAGGTACACCTGGCAGAGTGATGGATCATATGCGTCGCCATACGATTAAAACGAATCAGATTAAGATTGTGGTTCTGGATGAAGCAGACGAAATGTTGAATATGGGATTCCGCGAGGATATTGAGACGATTTTAAAGGATATGCCGGTGGAAAGACAGACCGCATTATTTTCAGCTACTATGCCAAAACCTATTCTGGAAATTACGACAGAATACTTGAAGGAAAATGCAGAATACCTGAAGGTCACACCAAAGGAGGTGACAATACCCCTGATTAAGCAGGTCTATTATCAGGTACAGAAAAAGGATAAGGAAGAGGTTCTTTCCCGTCTGTTAGATTACTATCAGCCAAAGAGGTCTTTAATTTTTTGTAATACCAAGAGGATGGTGGATGAACTGACAGAGCATTTAAAGGACAGAGGATACCAAGCAGAAGGTTTGCATGGAGACTTGAGTCAAAATCAAAGAGATACGGTAATGAATCTTTTCCGGGGTGGTAGAACAGATATTCTAATTGCCACAGATGTGGCAGCCCGGGGAATTGATGTAGATGATGTGGAAGCTGTTTTTAATTATGATGTACCAGAGGACATCGAATATTATGTACATAGAATCGGTCGTACCGGCCGTGCAGGAAGGACAGGGCGTTCCTTTACTCTGGTGGTAGGCAGAGAAATTTACAAGCTAAGAGATATTGAAAGGATATGCCATACTAAAATTCGGGAAAGAAATATTCCTTCTGCAGCAGATATTACTACGGTAAAGGCAGAAAAGATTTTTCGTGAGACAGTAGAAACGATACAGTCTAAAAATCTGGATAAAACCAGGGAATTTCTGATGGGAAAACTGGAAGAGGAAGACTATACTGCTTTGGATTTAGCTGCTGCCTTTATGAAGCTAAAGATGGGTGACGATTTAAAAGAAATTAAAATTGAGAAGTACAGACCCAGAGAACGGGGCTTAAGAAAAGGTTTTGGTCTGGGCGTTCATAAAGGGGAACAGAGGCGCGAAGGAAGACGCAGAGGTGAAGAACAAAGGCACAGAAGTAGAAAAGGTGAAGGAACTGCTGGGTCTTTCTTTTCCAAAGAACATAAAAAAAGAGA
>JAFXJR010000052.1 GCA_017532145.1 Lachnospiraceae bacterium
CCAAAATAATAATATCCTCAATGGTTTCTGCCCGCCCCAGCAGCTCCAACAGCCTGTCCTGCTCAATGGAAAGAGCTTTTTTTCGGCTCTCCAAATCCACATATTGCATGGTGACATCCTGTACCCCTTCTTCTCTGCGGATAATATTGGAAATTTCTGCTACCTCAGTCACAAACCCATCCAGTCTGTCTTTAGGAATACGAATCGTTAAGTCTGCCGTTTTATTACTATCATAACGACTGCTGCCATTATAGACATTCATGTTTTCAATATAGCCCCCCAAAGCCGCTATTCTCTGTTCCACCTTAGGAAGAAGAACGTCAAACTCCTCCGTCTCCACTGTCATATGTACATTTTTAATCAGCTTACGGGCAGTTTCCACTGTAGTCTGCCCATTTTCTTCCACAACTACTTCCTCTGCGGCTGACTCCTGTTTATAAATTTCTCCACTGCCGCCATCCATAGGTGCTGCTTCCATAGCCGGTGCCTCGGTGGTTCCCGTAGCCATACTGGACATTTGGTCTTTACTGCTGGCACTGGACCCACAGCCAGAAAAACACAGCAGGGCAGCTCCCATTATGCCTATCCAATACCTTCTCCATTTTTTCATCATAACCTCCCTTGCCTGCTGCCGGTGGCAGCAGGACTTTTCCTTACCCAATAGCTTTAACAATCTTAATGAAACAGCTGCTCCACCCTCTCAAACAACTCCTCATTCTCTTTAATCTTCTCTTCATTGCCTACTACACACAGACAGCCTTCCTCCAAAAAAGCTCTTACATGGTCGGCTAAACCCCGGATTGTTTCCTGGGTTACTGCCAGTAGCTCGTCTCTCTCCTGCTGTACCTTTTCAAAGGAAAGCTTGGTCATATAGCCTGCCAGAGAGTAGGCTCCCTTCACGGATGGGGTCATCGGTACATCCTGCTCGCTGATGGCACCGATAATAAACTGAGTTACCGTTCTTTCATCCGCATCAAAGGCAGCAATATAATCCGCTGCATTCTCATATACCTCCAGGGTTTTTTCCAGATTGGGATCCCGATAAGAGACAAAGTAACTGTCTCCACTCCTTCCAAAGCTGCACATACAGCCATAGGCTCCCCCTTTAACTCGAATCCGATTCCATAGGTAGTCATAGCCCATCATTACCTTCAGCACCTTTAATGCACCTGTATAGGTCAGTCCCCTCTGGACAAAATTACCTGCCCGGCACACATACTGTACCTGAGCTGAGGTCAGATATCCCTCCTTTCTGATTTGATACTGTGGATGGAACTCCTGCTTTTCTACCGGAGTAGTAAACAGCTTCTGACGAAATGCTTTTACCAGCTCCTCCAACCCTTCATACTCGGCTTCACCTGCAGTATAGTCCACCATCATATTTTCCGGACGGAAAATAGAAGCCACCAGCAGCTCCAGCTTTTGTACCAAATCCTCTTTTTCCTCCTCAAAGCAGCTTTCCAGTCTTTCCATCAGACGATACTGAGGAAGTCCGCTTATCTGCTCTGATACTGCCGCTATAGGAGAAATACCTGCCAAAGCACGAACGGCTGCCAGAGAATGACCTGCCGAACTCATGGAAGCCTGCATTCTGGACTGGGCCTCTGCCAAAATTTCATACAGTCTCTTTCTGTCATCAAATTGAGAACGCAGAATAATCTCCTCTGTGAGACGAAAGGCTTCTTCCAGATTCTTGTGAAGTACCTTCACCTTTACCTCCAGGGTTGTTTTATATTCTGACAGATTCAGGCTATTCATATAGGTGTTAGCCACTATACTAATACCACCAGTACTAATATTCGTCTCATGGAACAAATCTCCATAGGCATAGTTTTCTGTATCTACCATACCCAGCATATTTTTCAGTACACCAATATAGGGGAATAATTCCTCTGAAATCTGACTGATATCAAAAATAAAACGCAAATAGCCGATACCATTGGTAAACACAGGATGGAACAGAATCAGTGTATCGTCTGCATAGCGTTCCTCATTAACAAAGTTCTCTGCTTCCTTTCGGATATCCTCTCTGGTTAAAAGGGGAATCTTTTCTAAAGCTTCTTTAGAACTGGGTTCTTCCTGATAAAGCTCCAGCTGCTTCGTCTGCTCTACAATCCGGTCTACCTCCGCTGACGAAAGAGATGCCTTGTATTCCTGAAGCTTCTGATGCAGTTCTGCTTCCTTTCGGGCAGTCAGCCCCTTTTGAGGAGACAGGATGACTACTGTTCTGTGAGGATTTTCCAGTAGATACCTTCTTACTAAATCTTCATAGTACCCTCCTTCCAGCTCCTGCCGGAGAGCAGCAAAGGTTTCATTAGCCTCCATATGGATAAAGGGCTTGGTTTCATCATAAAGCCAGCTATCCAATACCTGCAATCCTAAAATCAGCCCCTTGGGATAACTGCCAAAATCCGCCTCCCGATATTTAAATTCAAAATAATTCAAACCGGCTTTAAGGGCTTTTTTATCAATTCCCTTCTGGATCTGCTCTGCTAACACCTCTTGAATCGTGCGGATAAACTCCTCCTTTTGTGAAAGGTTGGCATTCTTGGCTACTATGGAAAAATAGGGCTGTAAAATTCCATTGTCATAGGTACTGTAAATTTCTTTTCCTATTCCTTTCTCCGTCAAAGCCTGCTTTAGCGGAGCTCCCGGTGCCGAACATAGAGCATAATCCAATATCTGAAAAGCCAGATAGAGCTTCCGGTCCAGAATGTCTCCAACCAAAGTATTATAGCTTAGATAGGTATTGTCCTTCTCCTGCTCCCCCTCTGTAATTGAATACTCCTTCTGAATCTCTCTGGGTGCATCGAAGGGCTGCTGCAATTGAATAGCCGAATCAATTTCCAATGCGTCAAAACCAGAAAGATATTCTCTGTCTATAAACTCCAGCTTTTCTACCATATCCATCTTCCCATAAAGATAGAGATAGCTGTTGGAGGGATGATAGTAGCTTTTATGGAAATCCAAAAATGCCTGATAGGTTAAAGAGGGAATCACATCCGGATCGCCTCCCGATTCCGTTCCATAAGCTGTATCGGGAAACAGAGAATTGAAAACCTCCCTGTCCAATACGTCATCCGGAGAGGAAAAAGCTCCTTTCATTTCATTATAGACTACACCATTGATGCTCAGCTCGTCCTGAGCATTCTCCAGCTCATAGTGCCAGCCCTCCTGCTGGAAAATTTTTTCCTCCTGATAGATAGCCGGATAAAATACAGCATCCAGATATACATGTATTAGATTCTGGAAATCCTTATCATTGCAGCTGGCTACCGGATACACCGTTTTATCTGAATAGGTCATTGCATTTAAAAAGGTGTTTAAAGAACCCTTCGCCAATTCAATAAAGGGGTCCTTTACCGGAAAATTTTTAGACCCACAAAGTACGGTATGCTCTACGATATGAGCCACTCCTGTACTGTCTGCCGGAGGAGTTCTGAATCCAATATAAAATACCTTGTTATCATCCTCATTGGAGAGCAAAACAATCTTTGCCCCTGTCTTCTTATGGCACAGCAGATATCCAAAGGAATCCAAATCCTTCATTTCCCGTGCTTCCTGCACCTCATAATTTTTTAATTCTCTGATTTTCTTTTCTATTTCTTTTTCATCATTTCTCATTATACTTATTCCTTCTTTCTTATTCTGAAACAACCCTTTCTTTATCTATTGATATTACGTTTTTTCCTTTGGTTGACAGCAGATTAAACCGTAAATGTCATCAGTCCCAGCTTGGAAATCACCACTTCTCTTATAATCAATCCCAGCTGTTTCTTCCTTGCCAAATTGAGTGCTGCAAACTCCTTCAGGGAATATACCTGATCCTTATACACCGTCTTTATCTTGCCTGTCCATCCCTTTTTCTGAACAGGCAGGCTCACCTTTACTTTGACTTTCAGCTCACAATAGGTCTGATAGGCAAAATCCTGTGGAGTCATATAATAAAAATGGCTCTCCAGCGTGGAGGAAGCATCCACATCCTTCAAAATATACAGAGAGATAATCGTCTTTAACTTAAAAGCCAACTGTTCGTCCTTTAGCAATTCCTCATAGCTATATCTGGCTCCCAAATAAACATAGCCGGTATCCTGCATAATATATTTGAAATCCCTGTCCTGCAGACTGCTTTGCACTTCCTGTTCCTTCATCCTAACCCCTTATCTTCACTTTTTATCTTAACTTTATGCTTCTTACTTCCCGTTCTTTATTTTCCTGAAAGCTTTGGAGAAGTCAAGCCTTCTATCTGGTCTCCACTCATCCGAATAGCTTGTAAAATAGCTTCCTCAGATAATTCTGTTTCCTCTGCCAATTCCTGTGGTGTAACCTTTCGGCATAGAGTCTCAGATAGCTGCTTAGCCTCCCAGGCTACCTGATTCACCTGTTCCAGCAGCTTTTGCTCCTGTCCTATATTCTGCAAATTTTCTTCTATGGCAACCTCCATGGCATCCATAATCATTTTTCCCAGCATTCCCTCCACTTCATCCGACTGTTCCAGACAGCCCAACATAGTCACGCCTCTGGTCAAGGCCAGATTTCCTTCTCCAATCAAATCCTCCAGTCCTACTCCCTGCCCACAGTAGAGCCTGGCAATTTCCACTACCTTAGGCAGATACAGCTCCAACAATCTGTGCTGTGCCTGATGGTGACCTGCCATAGCGGAAAGAGTGACTGCTTCCAACTCACCTCTTTGGGCTTCTGTCTCTAGCTCCTTTAACTCCTTTAGATAAGCAGCTAAATAATCGGCTTCCTCCTTTACCAGTTCCTCCTCAGCTTCTATAGGAGAATCTATACCTATCTTATATTTCTTTAGATACTCCTCGATTAAAGCCAGCTGATTCTCATCCAGTTCCAGCTTAGCAAAGGCTTCCTCTAGCTGACTTCTGTCGATACAACCTCCCTGTATTAAACCGGTCTGTTTCAATTTTTCTAATGATTGGGCGAATATTTTTTCTTTTTCCATTTTTCCATTTCCATTTGTTATTTCTATTATTGTGTTTGCACTCAGCATATTTGAAGTGGGGAACTTCCCTGATTCGGTTAAACTCAGTCTATTTTAATATGCTGATGGGTAAACAGATGATCCTGACAGTATTCATAGTTACCATCACATTTAGAACAGAAACGAAACTCCAACTGTGGACTGTCTGCCTCTGTCCTGCCACAAATCGCACACTTATGTCTGGTAATCGTGCCATTACGATTCATGCTATTACGATACAACTCCCTTCGGAACTCCTGCTGTCGCCTTACCTGTCTGGGAGATAGATGAACCCTTTTTCTGCTGGTCAAGAAAAATACGATAAAGTTTAGCAAGGAAGCTGCCATGGCAAACTTATTGTAAATCATCCGGCTTTGTAAAAATTCAACCAGCAGCAGGACTCCATACACAATTCCCAGCCATTTTACCTTGACAGGAATCAGAAACATCAGCAGTACCTGTGCCTCCGGAAAGGTAGCTGCAAAGGCCAAAAAGATGGACATATTAATATAATAGGTACTGAAAAACTGTGAGGCTTCCATAAAGAGAAACTCTGCCATCTCTGCCGGAAGGTTTCCGCCTACCTTCAAATAGACATAAACCATCATCAAAAAGCTTCCCACTATCGTAAAAAACATACCGGATAACAGGTAGACATTATAACGATAGGTTCCCCAGGTTCTTTCCAAAGAAGTACCAATAGAATAATAAAAATAAAGCATTAACAGCACCAGAAAAAGATTAGAGGTATCTGGTGGTACAATAATCCAGGTAACGAGTCGCCAAATCTGTCCCCTGAGAATGGCATAGGGATTTAGGGTCAGATAAAACAGAAAGATGGGATTGATTAGATTAATCAGATAACCTGCTGCATAACACATAATCAGCACCAACGAGATGTTCTTTACTGCGTACTTCCCAAACCTTCTTTCAAAATTACTTCCCAAATTGTTCATTCTTATACACTTACTCCTTCCAAAGTTTGTAGCAGTCCTTCTTATGGTTAGTCATGAAGCCTGCTCCATGCGAATATATTCTAACATTCCCTCATTTAAAAGTAAACTCCTATATGCTTCTATATCCGTATACTTCTTGATTGAAGTTACTATCCACCCATCAGCCAACTGACTGGTAAATAGTAACGGGCATCGCCTACATATACCCCCGCAGCAGAGTGCATGATGTGGGGGTGAAACGTAACCTGCTTTTCATCATCAATAAATTTATTGTCGTCAGTTGATTGCTTTTTGCAGATGCCTGTCGTATAATGTCTTCATATATCAACTTTTATTCCCAGTGTTTATCTGGAAATAGAATGAATTAATTTTAGAACGCTAGAAAGGCAGTTACATGAATCAGTTACACTATACTTTAGGAATCGATATTGGTTCTACCACAGTAAAAATAGCCATTTTAAACAAAAATCATGAAATTTTATTTTCTGATTATGAGCGACACTTTGCCAACATCAGGGAAACCTTGGCAGGTCTATTAAAAAAAGCCTTTGATAAGCTGGGAAATCTGGAGATTCACCCGATGATTACCGGTTCTGGAGGGCTTACCCTGGCTAACCATCTGAAGGTACCCTTTGTTCAGGAGGTGATTGCTGTCTCTACTACCCTACAGGAACTGGCTCCCAAGACGGATGTAGCCATTGAGCTGGGTGGGGAAGATGCCAAAATCATCTATTTTGAAGGCGGCAACGTAGAGCAGCGCATGAACGGTATCTGTGCAGGTGGTACCGGTTCCTTTATCGACCAAATGGCTTCCCTTCTGCAGACGGATGCCTCCGGTCTGAACGAGTTTGCTAAAAGCTACCGTTCCCTCTATACCATAGCAGCCCGTTGTGGTGTTTTTGCAAAAACAGATATTCAGCCCCTGATTAATGAAGGAGCTACCAAGGAGGATTTGGCAGCTTCTATCTTTCAGGCAGTAGTCAATCAGACTATTTCCGGCTTGGCCTGCGGTAAGCCTATTCGGGGACATGTAGCCTTCTTAGGCGGTCCTCTCCACTTTTTATCGGAACTGAAGCAGGCGTTTATCCGTACCCTGCAGTTGGATGAAGAACATATTATTGAAAGTGAAGTTTCCCATCTCTTTGCCGCCATTGGCTCTGCACTGAATGCTAAGGAAACGGTACATTACTCTATGGAGGAAATGGTAGAAAAGCTCTCTGAGGACATTAAGATGGAATTTGAGGTAGAAAGGCTGGATCCTCTGTTTGCCAACGATGAGGAATATATAGAGTTTCAAAAACGCCATTCCTCTCACCATGTAGCAACCGCCGACCTGGCTTCCTATCAGGGCAACTGCTACCTGGGCATTGATGCCGGCAGTACCACTACTAAGGTAGCCTTAGTAGCCGAAGACGGTTCTTTGCTTTATTCCTTCTACAGTGGTAACGATGGTAATCCCTTAAAGACGGCCATCCAATCCATTACAGAAATCTACCGTCTGCTGCCGGAAGGAGCAAGGATTGTGCGTTCCTGTTCTACCGGCTATGGAGAGGCACTGTTCCAGTCCGCCTTTCTGTTGGATGACGGTGAGGTGGAGACAGTAGCACACTACTACGCTGCTGCCTTTTTCAACCCGGAGGTAGACTGCATTCTGGACATTGGCGGTCAGGATATGAAATGTATTAAAATCAAGGAACAGACGGTAGATAGTGTACAGCTGAATGAGGCCTGCTCCTCTGGCTGCGGTTCCTTTATTGAAACCTTTGCCAAATCCCTAAACTACAGTGTACAGGACTTTGCCTATGCTGCCCTGTTTGCTGCCCATCCCATCGACCTGGGTACACGCTGCACCGTATTTATGAACTCTAAGGTAAAACAGGCACAGAAGGAAGGTGCTGCAGTTGCCGATATTTCTGCCGGTCTGGCTTACTCGGTCATTAAAAATGCACTGTTTAAGGTAATTAAGGTATCGGATGCTTCCGAGCTGGGCAAAAACATTGTGGTACAAGGAGGTACCTTCTATAATGATGCTGTTTTACGCAGCTTTGAAAAAATTGCCAACTGTAAGGCGGTTCGTCCCGATATTGCTGGAATTATGGGTGCCTTTGGTGCGGCTTTGATTGCTCGAGAAAGATATAGTGAGGGCTATACTACCACTATGCTGCCCATTGAACAAATTAAACATCTGCAGTATGACACCAGTATGGCAAAATGTAAGCTTTGTACCAACAACTGTCGCCTCACCATTAATAAGTTCAGCGGTGGTCGTCGGTTTATCTCCGGCAACCGTTGTGAGCGGGGATTGGGCAAGGAAAAGACCAACCATGGGATTCCCAATCTGTTTGACTATAAAATCCAACGTATCTTTGGCTACCAGCCCCTGACTCCTGAACAGGCTACCAGAGGCCGGGTAGGTATTCCAAGGGTACTGAATATGTATGAGAACTATCCCTTCTGGTTCACCTTCTTTACCAAGCTGGGCTATGAAGTGGTACTTTCTCCCCTGTCCAACCACCAAATTTATTCACTAGGCATTGAATCTATTCCCAGTGAGTCAGAATGCTATCCTGCTAAACTGGTGCATGGGCATGTTACCTGGCTGATTCAGCAGGGTGTGGACTTTATCTTCTATCCTGCCGTTTTTTACGAGCGCAACGAATTTGAGGCAGCCAATAACCACTACAACTGTCCTATTGTTACCTCCTATTCGGAAAATATCAAAAATAATGTGGAGGAAATCGGAAGGGGAGAAGCCAGGCTGAGAAATCCCTTTATGTCCTTCCGGGATATTAAAACAGTATCAGAGGCCTTAATCAAGGAGTTTTCCGAGCTTCCTCAGGATGCAGTAATTGCTGCCGCCAAGGCCGGATGGGCAGAAATGGACAGAGCAAGACAGGATACCAGAAAAAAGGGAGAAGAGACACTAAAATATATGGAAAAACACCATATCAGAGGTATTGTACTGGCAGGTCGTCCCTACCATGCGGATCCGGAAATCCACCATGGAATTCCCGAACTGATTACCTCCTACGGGATTGCTGTTCTAACAGAAGATTCCGTTTCCCATCTGGTTAGCCCGGAGCGTCCGATTATCGTATCCGATCAATGGATGTACCACTCCAGACTCTATGCTGCTGCCAGTTTAGTAAAAACCAGAGACGATTTGGATTTGATTCAGCTCAACTCCTTTGGCTGTGGTCTGGATGCCGTTACTACGGATCAGGTCAGCGACATTCTCTCCCGCTCAGGGAAGATTTACACCTGCCTGAAAATTGACGAGGTGAATAATCTGGGAGCTGCCCGTATTCGTATCCGTTCTCTTCTTTCAGCTATTCGTGTCAGAGAGAAGAAGCAGCAAACCCGGAAAATTCGCTCCTCTGCCATCCAAAAGGTGGTCTTTACCGAGGAAATGCGTAAAACCTATACCATCCTCTGCCCACAGATGTCACCTATCCACTTTGAACTTCTGGAGCCTGCCTTCCGTGCCTGTGGCTACAAGTTCAAGGTATTGAATAATGACAATAAGAGAGCCGTGGATATGGGATTAAAATACGTCAATAATGATGCCTGCTACCCTTCCCTTATGGTCATTGGTCAGATTATGGATGCTCTGTTATCCGGGGAATACGATTTAAACCGGGTGGCAGTGGTAATGTCCCAGACCGGAGGAGGCTGCCGTGCTACCAACTATGTAGGCTTTATCCGTCGTGCCTTAGAAAAGGCAGGTATGCAGCAAGTACCTGTTATCTCCATTAATATGGGAGGTATTGAAACCAATCCGGGCTTTAAGCTCACTCCCGGACTGCTGATTCGTGCCGTCTATGGTGCCGTATTTGGAGACATCTTTATGCGTTGTGTCTACCGTATGCGTCCCTATGAGAAGACACCAGGCAGCGTAGATGCTATGCATGCCAAGTGGAGAAAACGATGCCAGACCTTCGTTTCCTCCAAGCATCCCTCCTACCCTGTATTCCAAAAGCTATGTCAACGGATTGTGGAAGATTTCGATGCTATTCCCATTACTGCACAGAGAAAGCCCCGGGTAGGAATCGTAGGAGAAATTCTGGTAAAATTTGCTCCTGCTGCCAACAATCATCTGGTAGAGCTATTGGAGGCAGAAGGAGCTGAGGCAGTGGTTCCTGATCTGATTGACTTTATGCTCTACTGCTTCTATAATCAGATTTACAAAGCACAAGAGCTGGGAATGAGTAAAAAGACTGCCTTTCTGTCCAAGATGGGGATTGAGGCCATTGAACTGGCTCGTTCTGCTGCCAGAAAAGCTTTTTTAAAGAGCAAGCATTTTACACCGCCTGTAAGCATTTACCAGCTGGCAGACTATGCCAAGGATATTGTTTCCATTGGTAATCAAACCGGAGAAGGCTGGTTCTTGACTGGTGAAATGGTGGAGCTGATTCATAGTGGGGTAAATAATATCGTCTGCACCCAGCCCTTCGGCTGTCTGCCTAACCATGTGGTAGGTAAAGGAGTAATTAAGGAGCTGAGAAAGCACTATCCTCTTTCCAATATTGTAGCCATTGACTATGATCCCGGTGCCAGTGAGGTAAACCAGCTGAATCGAATTAAGCTGATGCTCTCTACTGCACAGAAGAATCTGGAAAAGGAGATGCAGAAGAGTAAAACGAAGAAGACAGCACCTGCAAAAGAAGCTACACTGGTACACAAAGCAGCATTAACCATGGATAAGATATGGAAAACCGTATCCCGTCTCACCGCTCCTCAGACGCCTCAGAATAAGAAAATAGGTGAACAGACAGCCAATAGGCCATCAAAACAGAGGGATGCGGAGAAGATAAAGAGACAGACAAACCGGCAGAACACCAGAAAGTCAGAAAAACAAATCCTGCTGACAGAAAGGGAGCAGCTGCCACAACGCTTTGAGTCACCCACGATAAAGGTATCGGAGACGAAGGAAAAAACTGCTCCGGCTACCAGACAACTAGATAAAACCAACAGAAAAAATCAGGAAAGACATCATCAGGCAATGCCAAGGATAATCCAACGCTCTGAGAGAAGAAAGTCTGAAGAAAGAGGCGAAACACGACTGTACCCAAGGTCAACGGAGCAGCGAAATGGCAAAATTTATCACAAAGGCAGCCGCAAACCTGAAAGCGGGCAATCCAAAAGAACCGGCAGAAGGACAGACCGAAGAATCCGACGAAAAGCCGGATAAGCAGTGGTATAAAAAAGCTGAGGAAAAAGGCTAAAAAAGCAAGTTGAAAAATAAAAAAATAACACCTTCTTGGATATGCTTTCCCATTCCAATAGGGTGTTATTTTTATCTTTAAATCGATCAACAAGTAAACAGCAAATATGGCAACTATTACACAAAAGATTCCGTAATACACAAACCTGCAACTATCCTTGTTCTACTTATTCCTTTTTTCTACACATGGAATTTTCCTACTGTACCATGCAGTTCCTTCACACTGTTCATCACCCCTTCTGTCTGTTCAGATACATACTCACTGGCAAAGGTTATGGCATACAGTGCTTCATTCACATTTTGAACAGAAGCATTCAGTTCATTTTGGGAGGTATTAATCACCTCCAGCATATGATTGATATTCAAAATAGAAGCATTCAATTCCTCTGTGCTTGCTTTCAATGTACTGCTGGTATCTGCATAGAAGGTGGCATCATTCATATAGCTCTCTACCAGTCCTTCCAGCTTCTCATAGTCCTTTAATACGATTCGGTCAATAAAGGTAATAATCTCATCGCTTTCATGAGAAAGAGTATTTACATTAGTCATAACCTGTTCGGTTAAGCGATTTACCTTATCAATCTCACTGCTGGTAATATTGCTCAAACTTTTGATTTCCTCTGCTACTACTGCAAAACCTTTTCCTGCCTCTCCTGCTCTGGTTGCTTCTATGGAGGCATTCAGAGCCAACAGATTCGTCTGCCTTGCAATATTACTAATTGCCTGAGATACTTCTACAATTTTTTCGATTACCTTTGCCCCTTCAATCGCACTACCCAGCCTCTGCTGGCTTTCATAAGCCATCTTTACTGCATACTCTTTATTTTCCAGCAGTCGAATACCGATTTTCTCTACCCTTTCAATAATTTCTTCTGCCTTTTCTGCAATTTTATGAGTTTCCTCTGACAGCTTTTCTACTGCTATTGCAACCTCAGAACAGTTATTGTCAATAGATTCAATACTATCTGTCTGTACATCTACGCTGTTGGTGGTTTCCTCCATAGAAGCACTGATTTCATGGATATTACTGTTAATCTCTCCTACCTTTACTACTGTAGTAACCATTTTTTCTTCAATATTCTGTGCTTCTTCTCTGGCTTTATGGATGGTAGCAACCACATTTTCCTCCAAGGCATTAATTAAAAATTCTATTTCAAATAGCTCCAATCGAAATCTGGGACAGTTCTCCTGTCCTACCACCTTGTCTCTTACAAATCGCTTCATTTGTTCCATAGGCTTCAGCAGTCTCCAAATCACCCATTTAAAAGCAAGAAAATTCACTGCCAATAACACGAGAATAACGATACCCGTACTAAGCAAAAAACTGCTCAACCATTCATCTTTAGAAAGATCTAAAGCCTTTTTCTCTGTAATTCCCAGCTTCCATCCCGTTTCTCCAATGGTTTTTACCGCAATATATTTTTCTACCCCATCCTGGTCGGTAAAAATACCCGTTCCTTCTTCGGATAAATCCAGCCGGGCTACCTCCGGATAAAAAATTTCTTCATTCCCCTCAGGAAGCAAATTCAGATTTGGATGGGTAATCACCCAATGATCCGCTGTCAATAAAAAGGATTCTCGACCTTCCTCGTTGCCTAATTCCTCAATTTTCTGTATCAGACTGTCTATGGGTATATCTGCCAAAAATACTGCCTGCTCTCCCTCTAACAGAAAAGGTTCAGCAATACTCATTACCATTTGCCCGGTTACAACATCCACATATGGATCTGTATAAATCAGCCGCTGCTCCTTTACTGCCTGCTGCCACCATTCCCTTGTGGTAGGATCCAAATCTACTTTGGAATGGTCTGCAGGCATCATCCCTCCGTTATAGCCCAGACAGCAGTAATACATCAATGCCTTATCGTTGGCTTCCAGATTTTTTTCCAGATAATCCATAATCCTTTGGGCAGGAAGTGAACCTGTCCCGTCATTACTGCTCATTTCACTGATGGCAAGTACCATAGAATGAATCAATCTACTTTGATGCTGCAGCCACTGCTCTATGGTCTGGGCATTGCCCTCTGCCTGCTCTAACACCACCTGCTGACTATATCTTGTGACAAAGCTACTGATTCCTATAACTTTTTCTAAGGTAGTGCAGACGAGAAGTAGCATCACGATTACAATGGAAAAATTCAAAATATTGTCTCTGATTTTCATTGTTCTGTCTTTCGTATCTGCTGTTAACTCTTTCTTGTGGTTCTTTTTCAACTTACTCCTCCTGACACAAGCAAGTCCCCTTACTCCTTTTAGTACTTGGTGTGCTTGAAGTGAAGCACTTCCCTGATTCGGCTAAAATCCACTACTCTTAAATTTTCTTCCCAGTCGGGGATAACACTGCAACAGGCATAACGATAACCTTCCTGCCAGAAAAACTCCTTAAAATAGTAGTTCTGTCCTCTGTCCACTCTTTGCTCCACTTGAATCTGTTTTCCTTCCAGTTTAATGCAAAAATCACTTAAAGGCAGTTTCATTCCCAGTCCTGTTGCCTTCATAAAGCTTTCCTTTAATGTCCATAGGCGATAGAAGGTTTCCTGTCTGTCTTCTGCTGTCTTCTGACTTAACAGATAATGATATTCCTGTTGATGAAAAAAGCGTTTGGCAACCTCTGTTTTCTGCTGCCTTACCTTCTCCACATCACATCCTACTGACTGAACAGAAATTGCACACATTACGACTTCCCCCGAATGAGAAAGACTAAAACAAAGCTCCGGATATTCCTGAAAAAATGGCTTTCCATTCTCTCCATAGCAAAGCTTCATCTTTCTGTCATTAAGCCCCAGCTCATCCAAACCTTTTCTTAAAAGCAGCCAGGCACCCAGGGATAGTTTTCGCTCCTTCCAAACCTTCAGTCTATCTATCTTAGTTTTTCGATACTTTGGTATAGTCTGGTATAATTCCTGAAACAGTGTATCCGATTCCAATACTCCGGTATCTGCTATATAAACTCTTACTCTGTCTAATTTTCCATCCATAACCTATCTTTAAATCTGAAATGCCTTAATCTCATTTTCCAGAGTATCTACCACCTGTTTTAGCTGCGTAGAATTTTTTGCAATTCTATTCATACTTTCACCCACCTCTTCCACTGAAGCAGAGGTCTGTTCTGTACTGGCTGCATTTTCCTGAGCAATGGCTGTCAGATTCTGCACCACTGCTACCACATTGGAACGAGCCTGATCCATCCTTTCCATTCGGTCAGATACCTGATGAATCCCTTCTGCCGTCTTTTCTACACCTTGCTGTACTTTCTGGAAGCTATCCTTTGTTTTGACCACATTTTCATTTTGGATTTTTATAATTTCCTTTACATCATTCATGGTAGTTACTGCCTTTTGTGAATCCATAATTAAAGCAGCCACTACATCCTCTATCTGTTTTGCCGAATCATTGGACTGTTCTGCCAGCTTTTGAATCTGTCCTGCCACGACAGCAAAACCGCGACCCTGTTCTCCGGCTCTGGCTGCTTCAATACTGGCATTTAAAGAAAGCAGATTGGTTTCCTCTGCAATAGAGGTAATCAAATCGGCTGCTTCTTTAATCTTAAGTGCAGAGGCATTCGTCGTATGAGTCTGGTTATAAATCACATCAATCGCATCACTTGCTTTTTGATTAATTCCTTCCAAAATATCCAGCGTCTCTTCTGCCTCCTCGCTGCACATCCTCATTCCTTTGGAATTATCCTCCAGCTGCTCCATCTCCTCTGCGCTTTCTGCAATCATATCTCCCATCAGAAGCACATTATCTGTGGCCTTCTGTGTTTCATCTGCCTGTGTTGTTGCACCGTCTGCAATATCCTGAACTGCGGTATTTACCTGCCCCATGGTCACTGTCATGGTTTGCATCTGCTGATTCATCTCTTCTGAAGCCTGATCAATAGACATGGTTTCACTGGCAATTTTTCCAATGACGTAAGCCAGATGGCTTCTTAACTGCTCAATAGCCCGACCGGCTGCACCGGTTTCATCCTTTCTCTGTGCAATTTTCAGCAACAAATCACTTTGTCTAAAGTCCAGCTCTCCTATCTGATTGGCAACCTCTGATAAATTTCGTATGGGGCGGATAATAGCAATACTTAATGCTATACCAATGATAATGTAAAATATCATGGAATAGACTCCATTCCAAACACAATCCATCACTGTCTGGTTGGCGGAGGCCATGGCTTCTGCCTCGTCTACTGTCACCACCAGAATATAGTCACCATCCTGAATCAGACTGTAAGCTGCATACTTTTCCACACCATGAGAAAGATATTCTACTGTCTTGAGCTGAGCAGGAGTCTGTCCGCTTTTTAACTGGAAAACCAGCTCGTTAATCACGGTATTTTCTACTAACTCACCTATTTTCTCCGGTGTAGGATGATAGCACATGATGCCATTTCTATCCACTACATATCCATAAGAACCAGGCATACCATTAATATGGATGCCATCGACTACAGAAGTCCAGAAAGCATAGTCCACCGTTCCCTTATCTTCTTTTAAAGCTTCCAGACTAAGGTGTACATTTTTCCCATAAATTTCTGCAACTTCCTGCATGTAATTAAACACCAGCTCCTTACAAGCCGCGGTGGTACGCCTGTAGAAGCTGATGTTTAAAAGTACCGTCACTGCCACAACAACCACAACCACAAGCAGTATGATTTTTGTGACAATGGAATGGATTCCAAATCGTTCTATTTGTTTTTGTTCCGTATTCCTATTGGGTGTTTTCATCTTATTATCCTGCCTTTTTTTATTGCTGGTATAATAAGTTTATACCCAAATCAGGGAAACTTCAAGCTTTAATTCCTTTCTATCATTAATTACTCCTCTACTGCTTACTTTTCAGACGACGCCACGCACTCTGCTGCGGGGTGTGGAGAGAACAGTAAATTCAGCCAATGCATAGCCTGCCTCGCCGTAGGTGACTTTATATGCTGGCAATGCCCACTTCTTCCACATAAGCTACAAAATCAGCGGTTACATCTTCTGTTCCTGCCTGAATCCTATCCATGGTATCCAGCACTTTTTGAGAATCACTTTCTATTATCGTCGCTATTCCCTGAGTTCCTAAATCTACCGTATAGGTTCCATCCCCATTATCTACTGTTCTGCCAGCAAGAACAATCCCTGTTTCATCATCGGTAATATACTCAATTCCTTCTTTTTCATCATAGCCATAGTCACCCATAATAGTTACACTCTTGGTTTCATCTTCTGATAAATAAATAAACGCTCCTCTGGTCGCATCTGTGTTATAGCAGTAAAAAATCACACCACCATCATCAAGCACACCTTCATATGCAGTCCAGGTACTGATATCATCGGAGTCTGACTCTTCTTCTACCACTTCCTCTTCCACTGGCTCTGCTTCCTGCTCCTGTGCTACCTGCTTTTCGATATTGGCAGACGTCTGCTCCTCTTTCTTGCCTCCACAAGCTACCATGGTTGACATAACTGTCAAGGCTAACAACATTGCTACAGCCTTTCTCTTCATCATATTCTCCTCCGTAAAAGTAGCATTTACCACTTTTGTTCCGCTTTCTTCTGTCTGTGAAGCAATATAATCTAAAACAGTATCATTTCTGGAATATTTTTCAGATATATCCTAAATATTCTACCACAAAATAGTATGAGGGGGCAAAATACTTTTTGTCTCCATCGTCACAAAATTTTCCTATTTATCGTTTTTCTTATTCTCAGCTTCCTATGCACTCACTGTCATCTGAATAATACTTCTCCCCTCGGCAAACAGCCGCAGATAGACACTTGTGCACTTTCTCAGCCGTTCAAATCGCTTTTTAGCCTCTCCTTCATCACCATAAACTTTCCAGAAACCACAGTATTTACAATTTTGTCCCTTATTATCAATAAATCCAATCACGTCCTGCAGAGGATATCCCAAAAAAATACCTATTTCATGAGGGAAGCAGTCATATTGATACAGTCTCTGTTTTAAATGCAGCAGACAGCTTTCTACTGTATAATCCATATAGCCATAATCTGACAGAAGCTTTCTCGTTTCTTCCTTTGCCAGTTCTCGCTTCAGCATACTGTATCGATATACATAAATCAGTCCAAATTTCTCCTTCCATGCCAGTACTTCTATATGTACCCCTTTCTCATTCAGCTTTCCATTAATTGCTGTCAATTCTTCTATTACTGTTTCTTTGGCAATAAATCGATAACTAAAAAGATTGGCACTTTTCAATCCGGCAAGGGTAGCGGCACAGCATTCTATCAGACAATGTTCTAACATATTTTGGCTATATCTCCTTTCTGGTTTTTCAGTGAATTTTCCTGACTTATGGAAGTTAAAGTTTCTTGTCTTAACCACTACTACTTCAATAATGCAAGCTGTATGGCGAAGTCCTTCCTGTAGGATATTAACAACAGTATTATGGTCATGCTAAAGGGATGCCAGTTGCTTTCCCAGTGCCTCGCAATCTGACAACATATCTTCGTCTGGTGCTTCCTGGCAAATCAGACCTTCTCCATTTAATACCTTTGCACCGGCCTGTTCCATCCTCTCTATCCAGTTACGCATCCATTCCCCATCTCCCCACCCATAGGAGCCAAACAGAGCAATAGTTTTTCCCTGTGCAAAGCTTTCTACTTCACAAACAAAAGGTTCCATCTCTCCTTCCTCTATTACTTCTACTCCCATAGAGGGACATCCCAGTGCAAATGCATTTACCTGCTTTAAATCCTCAATAGATGCCTGACTTACATAGAGAACAGCCGCCTCTTTTCCTGTTGCTGTTACTCCTTTACCAATAGCCTCTGCCATAGCCTGAGTATTTCCTGACTGTGACCAATAAACAACGTATACTTTTTCCATAGTAAATCTCCTATTAGTTATTACAAATTTTTGTTAGTTTAATCTAACTTTAAGGTATCATAGCATATTTTATTTTAGAGGGCAAGACAGCTAAAGAATAAATTTTATCAATAAACTATACTTGTTACACATTCTCTCTATGCCTCGTAGCGGAGTGCGTGACGTAGGGGTAAAATCCTTACACCAAATACCTGGAAATTTGTTAAAAGTTCAATTACAGATTATCTTATCTGAAATAAATAAAGAAACGGCATAACAAAAGCTACACCGTTTCAAGTCTTCTTTTATGGAATTTTCTTTTACGGAGCTTGATGGATAGAAGCCAAAATTTCATCCACAATGGTTTCTGCCACCTTATCCTTGGTCATCATTTCCAATTCCTTTGTCTGTGCAGAAGTAATTATTGTCACAATATTGGTATCTACACCAAATCCGGCCCCATCCATTTTTAAATTGTTGGCTATAATCATATCCAGCTTCTTTTTATCCAGCTTTTTCCGAGAATTTTCTATCATATTTTCTGTTTCCATGGAAAAGCCACACAGAAACTGTTCCTTCTTTTTCTCCCCTAATGCCTGTAAAATATCGTCAGTTCGCTCCAGCTCAATGGAAAGTTCCCCATCCTTTTTCTTTACCTTTTCCTCTGCCGGATTGACCGGACGGTAATCGGCCACTGCTGCTGCCTTAATTACAATATCCTGACGGTCAAAATTTTCTACTACAGCCTGATACATTTCTTTTGCCGAAACCACGTTGATTACCTTTACAAACATAGGCGGTTCCAGATGTGTTTTTCCTGTCACCAAAGTGACATCGGCTCCTCTCAGCATACAGTTTCTTGCTAAGGCATAACCCATCTTCCCCGTGGAATGGTTGCTGATAAACCGAACTGGATCAATCTTTTCCATGGTAGGTCCGGCTGTCACCAGTACCTTTACTCCTGCCATATCCTTTTCAAAGGCACATGCTCTTAACAGATACTGCAGCAGCACGTCTTCCGAAGGCATCTTGCCTGCTCCTTCGTCACCGCAGGCCAGATATCCACTGTCAGGAGAAATAATTTCATAATCAAAACGCTTTAGCTTCTCCAGATTATCCTGTACAATAGGATTGGTATACATACGGGTATTCATGGCAGGAGCAAGGATTTTTTTGCAGCTGCAGGCCATAATGGTAGTGGTCAGCATATCGTCAGCTATCCCTCCTGCCAGCTTGCCAATCACATTAGCAGAAGCCGGTGCCACCAGCACCACATCTGCTTTTTTTGCCAATGAGACATGCTCTACCTGATATTCAAAGTTTCTGTCAAAGGTATCAATCAGGCACTTATGCCCAGTTAGTGTTTCTAAAGTGATGGGATGGATAAAATTAGTCGCATTTTCTGTCATAAGAACAGTTACATCTGCATGAAGCTTCTTTAACATACTTGCTAAATTGGCAATCTTATAAGCTGCGATACTGCCCGTTATGCCAAGTACTATATTTTTTCCTGTCAGCATAATTTACACTCCTTACCTTTTCATCCTGTCTTTACTACTTCATATCCTCCAGCCTGCCATGCTTTTCATAGCGGGTGAGGCGGGTGGTTTGATTGTTATCGTCTACAAACACCACCTTGGGAGGATTCTCCTGAAGCTCCTGGGGTGTCATCAGTGCATAGCACATAATAATAATTTTATCCCCTACGGATACCATTCTGGCAGCAGCTCCATTCAGGCAAATCATTCCGCTGTCTCTCTGCCCTGCAATCACATAGGTTTCAAACCGGGAGCCATTATTAATGTCTACAATCTGAACCTTTTCATATTCCAGGATTCCTGCTTGCTCCATCAATACCTCATCTATAGTAATACTTCCCACATAATCCAACTCTGCCTGTACCACAGTAGCCCGGTGTATCTTGCTTTTTAATGCCTGTATCTGCACGGTATGCCTCCTTCCTGCCCTATACTCTTATCATAAAATTATCAATCAGGCGTGTCTTTCCAATGTATACCGCCATTGCTACCAGAATCTCTCCCTCCAGCTTTTCCACCTTCTGCATAGAGTCCATGCTGACTGCTTCCACATAGTCGATTCTGGCCAGAGGCTCTGTGGACAGATTTTCTTTCATCGCCTCCACCAAAGTCTTCGTCTCTCTCATCCCTTCGCCAACCAGCTTTTCTCCCAGTCTTATTGTCTGGCTTAAAATCAATGCTGCTTTCCGTTCCTCCGGATTTAAGTAGGTGTTTCTGGAGCTTTTTGCCAGTCCGTCCTCTTCTCTGATAATCGGACATCCCACAATCTGAATATCCATATCCAAATCCTTTACCATTCGACGGATAACCGCCAACTGCTGAGCATCCTTCTGGCCAAAATAGGCTTTATCCGGCATCACAATATGAAACAGCTTGCTGACCACTGTACAGACTCCCCTAAAATGGGTAGGTCTGGATTTTCCACACAGCTCCTGAGTCAGTCCATCCATATCCACGAAGGAGCAGAATCCCTCTGCATACATTTCCTCCACCTCCGGATGGAAAATCAAATCCACCCCTATGGATTCACAAAGTCGGGTATCTGCCTCCAAATCTCTGGGATAACAATCCAAATCCTCATTGGCACCAAACTGCATAGGATTGACAAAAATACTTGCCACTACCCTGTCACATTCTTCTTTGGCCTTCTCCATCAAACTGCCATGGCCTTCATGGAGATAGCCCATGGTAGGCACAAAGCCAATACTTAGTCCCTGCTGTCTCCATTCCTTTATCTGCTTTCTTACTTCTGCTATTGTTTTGACTGTCTGTATCTGCTGCATCCTTATTCTCCTGCTTTCTTTTCTTCAACCAATGAGCTTCTCCGTTACACTATCCCTTTTCTTCCACCTTTGACAGAGACTTAATAAAGCTTTTCTAATACCTCGTCTGCTATGGTATATTCATGTTCCTTAGCAGGAAAGGTTCCGGCCTGTACTTCCTGACTATAGCTTCGGAAGGCTTCCTTCATCATCTCTCCTACATTCGCAAAGCGTTTAACAAACTTAGGAGTAAATTCTGAAAACATTCCCAACATATCCTGGTACACCAGTACCTGACCATCACATACGTTACCGGCTCCGATTCCAATAGTAGGAATCTGGAGCTTTTCTGTAACCAGTTTGGCCAGCTTAGCCGGTACACACTCCAGAACTACAGCAAAGGCTCCTGCCTCCTCTACTGCTAAAGCATCCTCTATCAGTTTTTTTGCTGCCGCCTCGCTCCGTCCCTGTACCTTAAATCCACCAAAAGCATTAATCGACTGAGGGGTCAGACCTAAATGAGCCACTACCGGAATCCCAGTCGCTGTAATAGCACGAATCTGGGGACATACCTCAGCCCCTCCTTCCAGCTTTACGGCACCGGCTCTGCCCTCCTTCATCAGACGACCTGCATTGACCACTGCGTCATAAACACTGGTCTGATAAGACATAAATGGCATATCTATAATGACCAGAGCATTTTTTGCCCCTCTGGCTACGGCAGCTCCATGATGAATCATATCCTCCATGGTAACAGAAATGGTATCTTCCAGTCCTAAAATTACGTTTCCTAAAGAGTCTCCTACTAAAATAGAATGAATACCCGCTTCATCTATCAACTTTGCAGTAGAATAATCATAGGCAGTCAGCATAGTCAGCTTTTCGCCCTTTTTCTTTGCTTCACGGAAGGTTACTACTGTATGTTTCATTTTTGCTCCCTTTCTAAAAGTGTTGATAATTTCTCATAATCCCTTTCAGGATGCTTCTGTTTTGCTATTTTTACCAGTTGTTTTGAAAGCAGTCGATAGATTTCTCTGTCTTCTCCCTCCAAAATGGCCAGATGTTTTTCTATGGTCATTTCATCTGCCCGTTCCACAGGTCCTGTCAGTGCCTGAATTACTCCCAAACCTCCAATATTTTCTGCATTTCCTAAAAACAGAGGCTTTAATGCCTGAGCAGAAAACTCTGCACTCAACCCACATTCCTGTAAAAGCTGTACGGCTTTGTCATAAAGACCTACCACTAAATTACTTGCATATACTGCTGCAGCATGATACCTCACCTTTTTTTCTGCGGAAATCCTTTCCACAGGATTCTGGCAGAATCGAAATATTTCTTCTATCAGTGCTGTATCTTCTCCTTCTATTGTAAAATATGTCTTGGATAAATCCTGATAGCCCGTCTGCTTACTGCTTACGGCACAAATTGGATGGACAGAGCAACCCTTTGCTCCTTTTGAATGTATACCGGAAAAAATTGTAGAGGATAACGCACCACTGCAATGTGCCAGATATTTTCCTCGTAAATCTATATTTAACTGTATAATCTCAGTATAAGCGTTGATAATTTCTCCATCAGAAACCGTAAGAAACAGAATATCACTTTCCTGAACCAGCTCCTTTAATTCTGTATAATAGCCTGTTTTTGCAAATACTGACGCTTCCTTTGCGGAAGCCGGATTCCGGCTGTAGTAGCCGGACACATATAAGCCCTGGTCTACCAAGTATTTTCCCAGGGAAAAACCTACTTTACCTGCTCCTAAAAAACCTATGCTTACTTCTGGTTTTCCATCTGTTGCCAATTCCTTCACCTGCCTTTGCTTATGTCTGGCAGCCGGCTGGAAATCAGGTGACTGTTCTGATTTTTCTATTCATTCCGATTTTGATTTCTATTTGCTCTACTGATACTAAAGACTTTATTTTTCTGGTACAGTTTCTTTCGAATACCATCCGTACAAGAGTGTAACACTCCAGAATAAAAAATTCAACAAAAAATTTTTATCGGCTATCCTGTATTACGATTTCCTACAGCTAAAGCAAAATTTTATCTCGCAACTAATAATCTAACCTACGCAAGCTGCCTTCCTGAAAGGTATACTCTGGTGTCTGAAACGGATATTCTAATTCCTCCTCTTTATACCAGGGATTGTTTTCATCTGATGGATTTTTTAGTACATGGAACTCCTGTGCCGGCATATATCCCTGTGCCAGCAAAAAGGCCCTTCTTCCTTGTGTATCCTCACACTGGTCCACAATCATCACCACATGCCCCGGACTTCCACCCATTAAAAATACGTCTCCAATCTGTATGTCCTCTTTGGCAATCTGTGTCGATTCTGCTTCCATGGATAATGTTCCAGCATAAGCAAATACTATCCTGAGATACTTCTCAAAGGCTTCATAGGAATCGTCATAGGCTGCTGACTGTACCCAGGAAACCTGATTTCCCTCTACAAAAATCCGAAAGCCCTCCCTCCATTTTGTATATTCTGCTGCAAATCCATTCGTAAAATGAAAACAAATCCTTTCATACTGTCCTGATGCCCAAAAATACTCTGCATACATTCGCATAATCGAATCTGCACATTGCTGTAAATCTCCCTCTACCACAGAAAGGGCAAAAACTGCTGCATGAACCGACTGATTTGCTTTTTTCTTTCCATTATGTAAAAGGACAGGACTACCATCTTCCTTCATTGGATAGCTTCTCAAAAATTCTGCAAGGCTACCATCCTCTGCCGAAAGACGCGTATAGCCTTCTGGTGGTTGTATTCTGGATGCCAGAGTCATTCCCTCCTGAATAATACAGGAGGCTTCTGTCGTATTTAAGGCTTCTTCTACTATTTCCGTTTTTATTATCTGTTCTGTCTGAGTACTCTGTGCTTGAAAAGCTTCAGATAAGGAAGTTTCTTCATTTATATCCTGAAAAACAGCCTGATTTACAGCCTCTTGCTTTGCCATGCCTTCACCTGAAAGTTTCTTGTTTAAACTTGAAATTTCCATAGCCTGCCCACAGGCTGTCAGCAGACCTAATTTTAACAATAACAAAACCAGAAAATAGCTTTGTTTATCTTTTTGCATTATCGATACTCCTCCCTGCACTCTTTATTGATCTGGATTAAGCCCTATAAATCTACTTGTATACGGTTTACCTTGGAAATATAACGATATTCGATTCGTTTAGCAATATCCTTTACTTTTTGGATGCCATGCTGTGCAGAAGTTGATTTGTATTCTGTTGGATTACATTTTTTCCCATTATCCATCAGTGTTAATATCAGGGAATCCTTTAAATATACAACACGAATATCCATATAAAGGATATTCTTTTTCTTAGAATAATTATCCCTATGAAGCATTACATTAGTGACCAGTTCTCGTACACAAAGAATAAGACTATCAGCTTTTTTGACATCTATTGATTTTTCCTTACAAAACAAACGGAGATAGTCACAAAATGCGGTTATTTCCTCTGAATCACTTATGATAGAAGATTCTAATATGATACAGTCATTGGGGATAAAATCATCTTCCAATGCCAGCCATTTTTCCATTCCTTTTCCATGATATTCTCTAAGAAATGGAAGTAATGCCGGAAAGAGAAGGATTCCGGTAAATAAAGGTGCAAGAAAAATCCCGTTCACCCCTATGAAATGAGATGCAATAAAGGCAGAACCAACTAAGAGTCCCAAGTTATGTAATAGATACGACACATAGGTAAGCATATACTTTTTCGTAAATAAATAGTGGTATATAAAAATCAAACTCAACATTTCTATAGGAAAACTTATACTAAGCAAACGGACAGCCAAACTTGTAAGTCTTAATGCTTCAGCATTATCATCCAGCATTAAGTGTGCCAGAGAATTGGAAAATCCAAAAAATAATGCAGTTAAAACAAGGGCAAGAAGTAATCCATATTTACAGGAAACTCTAAAAGCAGCTTTTAAAGCAGATTTATTTCGTTCTCCATAATATAAACCACTAAAGATGGAGGCACTGGAGCATACTCCCATAATAATGGCATTAGAAAATGCACCAATAGTAGCTTGTGTAGAGTATGCGGTTACTGCTGCTGTTCCGGCAGATAGAAAAAGCAAACGATTCATGCAGACACCAGACACACTGCTACAGATTCGACCTATGGCATTGGGAATGCCGGCAGCAAAGACAGCAAGGAGTTCTCTTTTAAATGATGTCGGCTTGGAAAAGCCTAAAATACGATTACTGCGTTTAAAATATACTAATGCAATGACAGCTGCAACAGTATAGCTAATGCTGGTGGCCAGTCCCATACCAAAAAGACCTGCGTCCCACACAAAAGCTACCAATAAATCCAGTATAATATTAACTACTGTCATGACAATAACACCCACAAAGCAAAGCATCTCTCCGTTGTCTAAACGAAGATAGACTAAAAGAACCTGCATAGCCATAATAGGAACGGTTCCAAGACCGAGGCCGACAATATAGGCTTGTGTTTGTGGAAGCAGCTCGCCGTCAGCACCAAGAAAATAGGCGAAAGACTCACTAAAGCAGCAGCAAAGGAATGTAAAGATTGCACCTATTACAACCATAGAAATAATTGTAACAGTAAAATTTTCACGAATTTGTTTGAACTCACCCTTTCCCAAGTACATGGAACTAAGAATAGTCCCTCCATTTGCAAAAATTCCTGCCATTGCTGCTTGAAACATCATAACTGGACTAGCGTATCCAAAAGCTGCCATTGCGTCACTTCCAAGAATACTTCCTGTTATAATTCCGTCTACAAATGGACCAATCATTGCGGATAAACCTGATGCAACAGCAATCATAATCATAGAACGCATTGAATGTTGAATTAGATGATCATTATATGTGAAGGTTGAATTTTTCATTTGTTTCTCCCGCTTCTAATCTCTGCGAAACAAATTTTTGACAGATACCTCTTTTTCAGCATCATCTAAATAATTGTTATCATAACAAGTTTTCTTAACAAAATCTATTATTTTTTCTGCCGCAGCTTCTGGACCACCATCTAGTTTCATTTCATTTGCATATGCCTGTGCATTCTGGGTATAGGTCACATCTGTCATCAATTTGTCCAAAGCCTCACGAAGTGATTCAACAGAAAGCTGTTCTTTCACAAGACAGGCTGCTGCAACACCCATTTCCACTAATCTCATTGCATTTGCAATCTGTTCTCCTTGCGTTGGTACACAAACACAAGGGACACCAAAGCTTAATGTTTCCATAGCACTTCCCATTCCTGCATGTGTTAGAAAATAAGAAGCATAAGATAACACTTCTAATTGTGGTACAAACGGCATTAAGGTTACATTTGCTGGAATCACACCCAAATCCTCCGCCTTGAGTATATTTCCAATTGCACAAAGTACATTCAGCTCCATATCTTTTACCACTTCAAACAACATATGGTAAAATTCTAACCAATTATTTCTCATTGTTCCTAACGAAACAAACAAAAGCGGTCTGCCATCTGTTGGTGACTGCCAGGTACTATTCCCTTCTCTTTTCGCAATTTGAGAACCAGCGAAGAAATAATCTTCACCAAAGGTGTCTCCTGCCGGTTGAAAAAATTTAGATGGACGTACTACATTAAAATCTCCACGACCATCCATGATTTTCCCAAAATCCATCAAATCTTCCATTGGAACACCATAATTTTCGGATAAATAAGTTGCTTTTTCTTTAATATCCCAATAGATAGGGTCTTCCTCCGTTAATTTTTGCATATATGAATGGAAAGACCAATGTTCATTACTTGCAAAATGTGTATGAAAAGAAATCAAAGGCAATCTTAATCTTTTTGCAGCCAAACGTCCTGCCAGTGTAATTTTATCCGTAATAATAAAATCTGGTTTTTCCTGCTCTAAAATCGGAAGTGTACTCTTTATCATTTTTTCTGCTTGAGCTAAAATTACCAGATGTGCTCCTGATGTTGTTACTGCTTTATGTAACACTTCCTGCTCAATTTGCATATCTGCATAACAATACCTTGCCCCCTTTGCTTCGATATGCTCCCTATTTTCTTCTGTGGAAAAATATAATACCTGAACTCCTCTTTTTACTAATTGCTCTATCATAGGTAAGCTGCTAAATAAATGACCGCTACCTATGTTAGAAAAATAAACTGCTTTCATCATTCTCTCCTTTTTGTTAACTGTGCAGCTTACTTTGCTTATTATCAGCTGCTCTGCCCATGTTCTGTACCATATACTTATCATGCAAACATGATTCGTCTATAGTACAGAACATGACCGATCCTATGTTTATCTGCTTTTAAAATCTATAAATTATACCACACTTTTGCTATGAAAGAAATACATTATTTCACATATTTTTGCCGAAACATCATAAGCATCTTAGCACATTCTGCTCTGGTTGCTTCCCCCTTAGGATCCAGACGGAAGGAACCATCTCCATTAGGTTTACCAGTAATCATCTGTGCATCTACTGCCCAACGCATAAAATTAACAGCCCATCCACTTACATCAGAAGCATCAGTAAAGCTGTCCAGAGCAGCCTTTCCATCTACCTTATAGCCCTGCAGGCTTCCATAAAGGTAGAGCATTTTGGCAATCTGTTCCCTGGTAATATTGTCGTTAATTCCATAGCTACCATTTGTATAACCATCTACAATCTTCTTTTCATTTGCCCAGATAATTGCCTTACTGTACCACTCTCCATCTACTACATCAGTGAATCTGTCACTGTAGGTTACTGCTGGAGAGCCTGCCATACGGTAGAGTACAGTAGCAAACATGGCTCTGGTTAAAGGATGGTCGGGACGGAACAGGGTGGTACCAGAGATACCATTCATAATTCCACCTTCCCAAACATGATACACACTCTCATACTTCCAGTTACCTGCAATCTGAGGTACATCGGTAAAAGGAAACTTTGCTTTATCTGCTGTTCCTTTAGCAGGAATGTCCTTTCCTGTAGACAGCTTTACCCCACAGCTCTTGCAGTAGGTATCTCCTGTATACCCTGCCTCTGTAGCAGTGGCTTCCTTTTCCCCTCTTAACTCTGTACCATCAGAATGTTTACAAGCTCCAACTACCAGCTTAAGCTCTGCTTCTCCTGCTGTATAGTTTGCTGTAGCAGCTGTAGTGGCAGTAATCAGAATCGTTGTATTAGCAGCAGTATCTTTTGGAATCACAAAGCTATCCGTAAACTGCTGTGGCTTTTGACTGCCAATCTGATAGGTCAGTGTAGACTTTGGTGTGTCCTGAAGCTGTGGATTCCAGGGATTGGCAATCGTTACACTTACTGCCACATTCTTTCCCGGAGACTGCGTTTGAGGATTAGCCCTTATCATCATTTTAGGCTGTGCAGGCAGAATAATCAGCTCTGTCTCCAGCTTTCCTGTATAATTTCCCTTACCCTGTATTCTTACTGTATAAATTCCTGCTTCTTTAGGTGCTGTTACTGCCTTTCCATTCTTCAGATAGCTTATTGTATAGTTTTCTGCAGTAAGAGTACTGCTGCCTACCAGAACAGAAGTAATCTCAGCCTCTTTTACTCTGCCATCATAGTTGTATTCTGTTTCTGCTAACGTAACTGCAGCTCCTTCTAAAGACAGAGGAACAATGGTAAAGCTTACCTTGGCCTGATACTCGTTTTCTCCATCTACCAGTGTAAAGAAAGCTGTATAGTCTCCTGCATTTACCGGTTTACCCTCCGTCAGCTCACCGGTATACACGATAGTAGTTTCCTCTAAACCGGTTAAAAAGCCCTCAGGCACCAGTTCCAGAAAGGCTTCCTTTGCCTCCCCATTATAAGTCA
>JAFXJR010000053.1 GCA_017532145.1 Lachnospiraceae bacterium
AATCATCAATAACTCAAAAGCCAGCATGATGGAGCAGTATCAGGCAATGGAAGGTTCTTCTTCCGGATTTGCGGATGAATGGACTGCTGAAATTATCCGGGCTGACAACCGTGTGGTAAGCTTCCTGCAGAATCAGTATACATATACCGGCGGGGCACATCCGATGTACGGCTGCGGAGGAATAAATATAGATTCTGAAACAGGCAGAAGACTTACCATGACGGACTTGACGGAAGATGTGGAACTTTTAAAAGGCCTGACTGAAAAAGCTCTGAAAAAAGAATACGGGGACATTTTGGATGACAATGCGTATTACATACTGAAAGATTTCACTGAGGAAGACTTCAACTGGACGGTGGATAATGAGGGGGTTACTCTGTATTTTAATCCTTATACACTGGCACCATATGCTGCAGGAATGCAGGAAGTGACTCTGAAGTTTGCAGAGTATCCTGAATTATTCAATGCAAAATATACGGGTATTCTCGACAGAGGTCCCGCGGATAAGAATAGCGGGGCAGTAAGTCCTGGAGTTTATGATGAACTTATAGGGCAGATTTATAATGTGATTGCAGAAGGCGAGACCATGGACAGTGAACTGGAAGGCGCCTTTGCAATTTATGAAGGGCTTGGGCATATGGATGTAAGCGAAATGCTCAATGCAGCAGGATATGCAGTTAAAGATGTCAACGGCGACGGAACCCCTGAGCTGCTTGTAGGCCTGGTTTCGGATTACGAAGAGGGCAAGGCTGAAGGCAATATACTGTATGCCCTTTATACTTATTCCGGCGAAAAACCTGTGTGTGTAACTGAAAGTTACGTCCGCGACGGATACCGGTGGATGGACGATGGAAAGTTCTGCTATACCGGTTCAGGTGGTGCGGCAAACTCAGGCTTCGGAGTGTTCAGCCTTCCGGCAGGAAGCACAGAACTGGCATGTGAAGATTTCTGGTTCTCTGATATAAAAGAGGGTACAGATACCGAAATAGGATATTATCATAACACTTCAGGAAGCTGGAATGCCGGAGAATCCGTAGAACTGGCAGTTTCAAACGATGATTTCTGGGAAATGGAAGAAGAACTCCTTGCACAGGTTCAAAACTTTGAAATGATTAGTTTTGCAGAATAGGGTAAAACCAAAGGGAGGGTCATAAACATAATGTATCAAAAAGGAAGGTGCACATATCTTATGATTGGAATTATATGTGTAGTAATTG
Organism: Lachnospiraceae bacterium; assembly: GCA_017532145.1. Lineage (GTDB taxonomy): Bacteria > Bacillota > Clostridia > Lachnospirales > Lachnospiraceae > Kineothrix. Next base: position 1,218 of record JAFXJR010000053.1, read on the forward strand.
CAATTGCTATAGTTATTCTTCTTTCTTTTTCAGTAAGGCAAAAAGAATATGTGGTTGGAACCGATATTGCCGCAGAGGATATTACGGAATTCTATTATACATATTCTTCCTCAACGTATCCGCCAGAATATCAAAGATATCGTTTTTATAAAGAAAAAGAAGAGTATAAGTTCTTCCACGAAAAGAGAGAGGGATACGATTGGCCTCTTACAGAGGCACATATCAAACTTTCCGATTCGATAGAATTATCAGAAAAAGAATGGACGGAATTCCTGAATTATTTAAATGGCGGAAAGGTCAAAGAGAGAAATCAGAGCTTTGAAGCAGGTAGGTCCGGTCCTTGGTTATATCTGTACTGGGAAGGGGATAGGGCTAAATATCAGGAATTTTCTTTTCCGACCTTACACGAAGAAAAAGCTTTTGAGAATTTTTGTGCAGAACTTGTAAAGTTAAACAGAGAGCAGTCTGAAAAGTGTTTTTGACAACAATCACCTGATAGCATAAACACAAGATTATGTTGCCAGTAAGTTTGATACTACCCCTCATGCGCTGAAAGAAGCATGGAAGTATTGCATGATATAAGAAAGCTGGAACATTTTGCTGTTTTTTTACTATGTAGAAAATGAAACAGTCATACAAATTTGAATTTGGAGGAGCAGCTATATGAAATTAGAAACAGATAGATTGATATTGCGTCGTTGGACAGAAGCAGATGCAGAAAGCTTATATGAATATGCGAAAGACCCTGCTGTTGGCCCGATTGCAGGCTGGCCACCTCATAAGAATATTGCTGAAAGCTTGAATGTTATTAGGAACGTATTAATCGGTTCTGAATGTTACGCTATATGTGAAAAGGTCAGCAATAAAGCAATCGGTTCTATTGAACTGAAATTGAATGGTCGCACAGATATGACTGATAAGGATGATGAATGCGAACTTGGGTATTGGCTTGGAAAGCCATTTTGGGGTAGAGGG
>JAFXJR010000054.1 GCA_017532145.1 Lachnospiraceae bacterium
CATATCGATACCGCTAACTTCTCCCGGCTCATACTGCCATTCTGTCAACTGCTTTACATATACATCCGAAAATTCACCCGACTCCATATAGCCCACCTTAAATACAGGCACTTCGTTGTACAGGAAGTCCTTATGAACTACAACCGCACCTTCGTCGGTAACTGTCGCAATCTGACCTTCCTTTACCTTCTTGGTTTCGTCTCCGCAGGTAATTTCAACCACACCATCGGTTACTTCTACCTGAGTAACCTTATTTTCCTTGGAATAACTTATTTCAAAGGTGGTTCCTCTGACACTCAAACTGGTGTTAGGTGTCTCCACCTCCACAAAGGACTTGTCATTCAGCTTGTTCTCGATTTCCACCAGGGAGGTACCGTAGTTTAACTTAATAACCAGCTTACCCTTCTTCTCATTTCCTTTGGAAATAATCTCAAAGCTGGTATTCTCCTTTGCCAGAATATGCTTGTCCGAATCTACCAGAAGCTCAACCAAACCATCCTCTCCGGTCGTAATAATATCCTCTGACTTCAGATTTATTCCCTCTGCAATTTCTTTCTCCTCAGAATTTCTTTCAAAGGTTACCTCACCCTCAAAATCATCCACCTTGATTACACGATGTCCGCCGCCTAATACCAGAATCAGCACTACCGCAACAGCAATCACTGCCACGCCAATTCCCGCAAACAGCATCGTTTTCTTTCCCTTTTTCACTTTTTCTCCTCCTGTACTACAGATTCGTAACCCACCAAAGAAAATAGATAAGTACACCCCTTAAATATCTATAACCATGCCGGAATACATAACCTCCAGCCGCTCTCCCAGCTGCTCCTGCAAAATCTCACAGGCTCGCTCTCCGGTACAATGCCCGGTAATAATCCGTTCAATCTGCAGCTCCTTCAAGACTTGCGCAAACTCCAGCACATCCTCCTCCGGATACTTGGATAAATGGAAACCGCCCACATACGCATAAATCCTACTATCCGGTCCCCACTCTGCTGCTTCCGTGACTTCTCTGATAATGTTGGCCGGTCCCCCGTGGGAGCAACTGTTAAAAATCACAAGTCCCTTAGCGGTCTTTATGACCAAGGACTGCTCATGAGCAAAATCATCCGGCAGAAGCTCCCCATTTTCCAGCTTATAAAGCTTTGCCTTTTCACCGATTGCTTCCAGCCCTTTTGTATTGTGAGGTACCAGAAACACATCCTCTTGTTCTATCCTCGCAAATGCCTCGTCCACCAAAACTACTCTATCCTGATACTGCTTAAGCATCCCCTTCTTCGGTCCAATATACCGCAGTTCCTCACCATGCTTAGAAAAGTAAGTTTCTCCTGTACCTTCCCGCACATAAAGCCTGGCAGTGTCATTTATCTCAAAAAACGTATCAAACCCATCCGCATGGTCATAGTGGGAATGAGAAAGCACAGCAAAATCCACACTTTTCAAATCCACGTCCAGTGTCTGCGCATTTTCTGCAAAGAGCGGACTCTTTCCCGCATCCAGTAGAATCTTATACCCATTATTTTCAATAAACAGGGACAATCCATGCTCTCCCGGACAGGTCTCGCATCCGGTGTTTTCTGCCAAAACGATTACTTTCATGTTTTCTTCTCCTTGGCATACTATTTTTTCTA
>JAFXJR010000055.1 GCA_017532145.1 Lachnospiraceae bacterium
GTGGACCTATGTCAATACTTTGGACAAAAAAAGTTGAAAGATTATGCTGCTTTTTTTAGTTCCTCATCCTCCTTTTGCTGAGGTGTCATATAACCAATAGCGCCGTGGATCCGCTTACGGTTATACCAGCCCTCTATGTATTCAAAGATTGCCCTGCGGGCCTCTTTGTAATCCTGATCAGTATGAAGATAGATTTCTTCTTTTTTTAATACAGAATGGAACGATTCGATACAGGCATTGTCATACGGGTTCCCTTTCCGACTGAAAGAATGCAGCATCTGCTTGCTGTCCAAGAACCTCTCAAACGACTGGCTCGTATACTGACTCCCTAAGTCACTGTGGAGAATAATCCCCTTTGTCTCCCTGACATTCAGGCAGGCATTCTTAACCGCTTCTCCTGCCAGTTCCGCCGTCATGGACGTACCATATGCATATCCGATTATCTTGCGGCTGCATAAGTCCATGACAGAAGCCAGATAGGTCCATCCTTCTTTCTGCACATGAATATAGGTGATATCTGTACACCATTTCTGGTTGATGGTTTCTGCTTTGAAATTACGCTTCAGGATATTTTCCTTATCATCAGGAACGCTTCCATGACGGGCACAATGGTTGTATTGTTTTGCCGCAACAGAGCGCAGCCCCTGTTCAGCCATATGCCGCTGAACCCGTTTTATCCTGCAGGGTGTTCCCCTATCATTGAGGATGCGGCATAGTTTAACAGCCCCATACCTTTGCTTTGAATCGTCATGAGCTTGTTTTACCTTCTGTCCAAATTTTTCCTATTCCTTTTGCCGGTTTAAGGGTACACGAACCAGAGCTTTGTCATAAGTGCTCCTCGGAAATTTCAGGGCACTGCAAAGCTGGGATACAGTATAGCAGGTTAGGTTTTGCTGAATAAAAGAAACAATCTCAGCTATTGTTCTTTTGCGAATATGGCGGTCGCTTTTTTTAATATTTCGTTCTCCATTTTGAGGCGCTGGTTTTCTTTCTGGAGAGCCTTGTACTCCTTAAGGGTGACCGTTTCCTCCTCTGACACTTTGATGGGAGATAACGGTTTTACCCAGTTGCTGAGTGTACTCCGATTTACGCCATATTCACGTTCCAGTTGTGGAGACGAAGTTCCTCCGGCATTATACAAATCTACAATTTGCTGCTTAAATTCCGGAGTGTAAGATTTTTGGTTCTTTGCTATGTTAAACATCTCCTTTACTCTTTCATTTGATAGTATAAGTTGTTCAACTTTTTCTGTCCACACTTATATACTAACACCAATTTCTAAGACCTATGTTGCACAATATATTAAGGAACACGGTATGGAGAAGGTCTCAAGAGGTTTATATATAACGGATGATGTGTGGCCGGATGAATTGTTCATTTTGCAGCAAAGAAATGGTGCGGTTATTTATTCTGGCGAAACAGCTCTATATTTACACGGTTTGACAGATAGGGAGTATTCATCTGTGTGTGTTACTGTGCCACAGGGATATAATGCGAGTCATCTTAAGGATAATGATTTTGATGTTTCGGTGAAATATGCTGCACCAGATTTATACAAAATAGGAATTTGTGAGCTTGCATCTAGCAGTGGAAATTTGGTTAAGGTTTACGATCAGGAGCGTTGCATTTGCGATTTGATAATGAATCGTAATAAGTATGAAGTACAAGTATTTCAAACGGCTATCAAGGAATATATGTCATCGAAGGAAAAAAAGCTATCGCAGCTGATTGTATATGCGGATATGATGGGAATTCGAGATGAAGTGATGAAGTACGTGGAGGTGTTAGTGTGATTAGTTCATCAAGACAATTAAAAGATAAGGTGAGAAATATTTCGGATGGGAACAGTAATAAAGCAACTACGCTAATTCGAAATTTTATGATGGAAAGATTTCTGGAAAGAGTATCTGTATCGTCGTATCGAGATAATTTTATTCTTAAGGGTGGAATGTTGGTAGCGTCAATTGTTGGTGTGGATATGCGAGCTACGATGGACATTGATACAACAGTAAAAGCATTACCGTTAAATGAGGTTGATGTGCAGAGGATAATTGAAAAAATTTGCAACATCCCGCTGGAAGATAATGTTAGCTTTCAAATTTAAAAGTACAAGAACTATTATGGAAGAGTTTGATTACCCGGGCATTCGTGTAATGCTGGAAGCTACGTTGGACAGAATGCGTCAACCAATTAAAATCGATATTTCTACAGATGATGTAATTACACCAAAGGCGGTAGAATACGACTATAAATTGATGTTTGAGGATAGAACGATTTCCGTTCTTACTTTTCCGATATTGTGATGGATATGCCCTGAGCGGTTGCAAATATATTAGAATGAAAGGATACTTTGAGAGGAGAAGTTGGAGTAAACATATCCAACGGTAAGTGGAGACAATACCATGCAGAATGACGAAACGCTTAATTATTATGATAGTCATGCAGATGAATTTTTTAAAAGCACAATAAATGTTGAATTTGTCACAATACAAGAGCATTTTTTGGTAAAATTGCAAAAGGGTTCTTATATCCTGGATTTTGGTTGTGGTTCTGGGCGTGATACAAAGTATTTCCTAGAGCAGGGATATAAGGTAGATGCTGTAGATGGCTCTAAAGAATTATGTAAATTAGCCAGTGAATATACCCAAATTGAAGTAAAAAATATACTTTTTCAAGAACTGTCAGAAGTGGAAAAATATGATGGTATTTGGGCATGCTCTTCTATCTTACATTTACCTGTTGACGAACTGACTAAGGTAATGGGAAAAATGACAGTAGCACTGAAAGAGAAGGGAATCATTTATACATCTTTTAAATATGGAATTTTTGCAGGGGAAAGAAATGGACGATTTTTTACCGACATGACAGAAGATAAATGGGTAAATTTTTTGAGTGGAATAGAGGATTTAGAAATAGAAGAACAGTGGATAACTTCTGATGTACGACCAGGAAGAGGTGAAGAAAAATGGCTCAATCTGATTTTACGGAAAAGATAGAGTTTGATGAATCACAAATAGAAGCTACCGATGTGATGACTGGTGATAGAAATAGAAACCGCTTTTTATATTATCAGTTAAAGATGAGTATGCAAAAAGCAAATAAGATTGACATTATTGTTTCTTTTCTTATGGAATCTGGTGTAAGAATGATTCTTGAAGACCTGAAGGCAGCTTTGAATCGTGGGGTGAGGATAAGAATCCTTACTGGTAATTATTTGGGAATTACACAGCCTTCTGCATTATATCTTATAAAAAAGGAATTAGGTAATAGAGTAGACTTAAGATTTTATCACAATAAGGAGCGTTCATTCCATCCAAAGTCCTATATTTTTCATTATGGTAAGGTGGGAGAAATATATATTGGTTCTTCTAATATTTCCAGAAGTGCATTGACTTCGGGAATAGAATGGAATTATCGGTTTAGCAGTATTCATGACAAAAAGAATTTTAATTTATTTTATGATACCTTTGTGGATTTATTTGAAAATCATTCAATGGTGATTGATGATAAAGAATTGATAAGGTATTCTAAAAACTGGCATAAGCCTGCAGTAATGAAAGATTTAACAAAATATGATAATGCAGAAGAAACGGAAGATACCAAGGTTGAAGTATTGTTTCAGCCCAGAGGTGCTCAAATAGAAGCTCTTTATGCCTTGGAAGACAGCCGTCGGGAAGGAGCAACCAAAGGACTGATACAGGCAGCTACTGGTGTGGGAAAAACATATCTGGCAGCCTTTGATTCCCAAAAATATGAGCGTGTATTGTTTGTGGCTCACCGAGAAGAGATATTGAAGCAGGCAGCAATATCCTTTAAAACGGTAAGATGTTCAGAGGATTATGGTTTCTTTTATGGAAAACAAAAGGATACGGATAAGGCAGTGATATTTGCCTCTGTTGCAACATTAGGAAGGGAAGAATATCTAACAGAAGTGTTCTTTGCACCAGATTATTTTGACTATCTGATTATCGACGAATTTCATCATGCAGTAAACGACCAGTACCAAAGGATTGTAAATTATTTTAAGCCACAGTTTTTACTGGGGCTTACTGCTACGCCTGAAAGAATGGATGGTAAAAATATTTATGAAATTTGTGATTACAATGTACCATATGAAATTTCTTTAAAAGAAGCGATTAACAAAGGTATGCTTGTTCCCTTTCATTATTATGGTATCTATGATGAAACAGATTATTCAACATTGCATCTTGTAAAAGGACATTATAATGAAAAAGAATTGAATGAAACTTATATTGGAAATGTAAAACGATATGATTTGATTTACAAGTATTATATGAAATATCGTTCCAAAAGAACACTGGGCTTTTGTTGTTCCAGACAGCATGCGGAAGAAATGGCCAAGGAGTTTTGTAAAAGAGGTATAGAGTCGGTGGCTGTATATAGCCATGCAGATGGTGAGTTTTCAGAAGACAGAGACAAGGCTATTGAAAAACTGAAAAATGGGGAAATAAAAGTGATTTTTTCCGTGGATATGTTTAACGAAGGAGTAGATATTGCTTCTCTTGACATGGTGATGTTTTTAAGACCAACAGAGTCACCAATTGTATTTTTACAGCAATTAGGACGAGGACTTCGTATCAGTAAAGGAAAAGAGTATCTGAATGTTTTGGATTTTATTGGTAATTATGAAAAAGCAGGACGCACTCCTCTACTTTTGAGCGGTGGTAAAAGTTTTGGAGAGAAAACCGTTCAGGAGGATAGTTGTATTGAATATCCTGATGATTGTATTGTGGATTTTGATATGAGGCTGATAGACCTATTTAAAGAGATGGATAAGAAGTCTCTGTCTATCAAAGAAAGGATTAAGCAAGAGTTTTATAGAGTAAAGGAATTATTGGATGGTAAAGTTCCAACACGTATGGAATTATTCACCTATATGGATGACAATATATATCAATATTGTATAAAACATTCTAAGGAAAATCCATTTAGAAGGTATATGGATTTCCTAAATGAATTGCAAGAACTGTCTGTAGAGGATAAAGTGTTATATTCAGGACTGGGAAGAGAATTTTTAGCTCTAATAGAAACGACGGATATGCAGAAGGTATATAAGATGCCAATTCTTTATAGTTTTTATCATAATGGGAATGTGAGATTGGCGGTTACTGATGATGAGGTGTTAGAAGCTTGGAAAAATTTTTTTAATACAGGAAAAAATTGGAAAGATTTGGCTACTGGTATATCGTATGTTGATTATCAGACAATGACGGATAAGCAGCATATAAGTAAGATAAAGTCTATGCCGATTAAATTTTTAAAAGCTTCTGGAAAAGGTTTTTTTATGGAGAAAGAGGGATATGCCCTTGCCATTAGAGAGGATTTGGAAGAGATAATAGAAAGTGAAGCATTCAGGAAACAGATGAAGGATATTTTAGAATATCGTACAATGGAGTATTACCGGAGGAGATATGCTGGGGAATAATTAGAACTCTGTGTCCTTTTACCTTAACGGTTGCCGGGCATAGAAAGTTCCATAACCTCAAAAAGTGCTATGAGAGCATAGAAACGGCTAAGCCATTAAGTTATTTGAGCAGATTTCATCGGACAGAATGAATGGTATTCCAAGCATAGGCATTAATATTTATCAAACATCAATCCAAAAAAATAATTGACAACTATGTAACGTATATGCTATATTAAATAAAAATAATGTAACAAATATGTCGCATTATACAACCAATAACCTATATCTTCAACGTAATCAGGAGGAAAAATCAATGGTTCAGGAATTTATGCATCGTACAAAAATGGTTGATAAAAATGGGAAAAAAGATGGGGTTAAGAAAATAGCGGAATATCTTTCCTCCCCAGAGGTGGTTAACCGGATGATTATTGCTTCTGAGCTAAATCTGCCGGCACTAACATTAATCGTAAGCGATTTGGAGAAGAAATTTCATGAAAATAGCGATTTTCCGGTTGTTGTTTTTGAAGATAATGCGAATGCTACAGCAAGGCAGAATGTGGGGAGAATCATTAAGTTTGTGATGAAAAAATACGGATATATTCCGGTTTCAGATAAATCGGAAGAAAGAACTCGTATACCGGCGATTGCAAATTCCAGATTCTTTTCTACCTGTGCTATCTATGCAAGGAGTGAAGAAATCAACGCTGAATGGAGCATAACCGTTGATAAGCTTCCTGTATAGTTTAACCAAATCAAATCAAGGAAGTCTCCCACTTCAAGTACGCTGAGTGCAAACCCAAAATGGGCAAACCCAGGCAAAAGAAAGGCTGTCATCATGTTAAAAACAAAATCTCAAACGCTCAATATGCTGGAGGGTTCCATTCTGAAAAATATTATTCGTTACACTGTACCAATTATGCTGACGAGTCTGTTACAGCTACTGTTCAATGCTGCAGACCTGATAATAGTTGGCAGGTACTGTGGAGAAATTTCAGTGGCAGCTGTAGGAAATGTTGCTTCCGTTACCAGCTTGTTAGTCAACCTGTTTGTGGGTTTTGCTGCAGGTACCAGTGTAACAGTAGCACAGGCATTGGGCGCTCGCCGGGACAAGGAAGTTCAGCGGATTGTACATACTGCCATTCCTACAGCGTTAATCAGTGGCGTATTGGTCACGATAATCGGTCTGGTATGTGCAGAGCCAATCTTAAAACAGATGAATACACCAGAAACGGTATTTCCGCTTTCCATGGTATATCTGCGAATCTATTTTTCAGGGGCAATCTTTTTGATGCTTTATAATTTCTGTGCGGCTATTTTGCGTGCTGCCGGAGATACCAAGACACCACTGATTTTTCTTACGATTGGTGGGATAGTCAATGTGGTGTTAAACGTTATTTTTGTCACTGTTTTTCAGATGAATGTAGCTGGTGTGGCTTTGGCTACAACGATTTCCCAAGCCGTTTCTGCATTACTGGTTTTACATAGAATGAGGAAAAGAGAGGATGCCTGTCGATTGATTTTTTCCAAAATGAAAATAGACAAGTCATATTTGTTAAAGATTGTCTATATTGGGCTGCCGGCAGGGCTTCAAAGTGCCTTATTCTCCATTTCCAATATTATGATTCAATCATCTATCAATCCCTTTGGGGACATTTTGATGTCGGGTAATGCAGCTGCTGGAAACATAGAAGGATTTATCTATATCATCTTAAATAGCTTTATGCAGACTGCATTGAATTTTATTGGTCAAAATGTAGGGGCAGAGCAGTATAAGAGAGCAAAGAAAATTTTTGGGAGTTGTCTGGGTAGTGTATTGGCAGTGGGAATCGTTATAACTTCCTTCGTCTATCTTCTTGGTCCTGCTCTGTTGTCTGTTTATATTACTGATTCACCAGAGGCGATTCAATGGGGAATGGTACGCTTAAGCTGTATCTGCTTTGCCTATTGTATCTGTGGTATGATGGAAGTGACGACAGGGGCATTGCGGGGAATGGGAGCTGCTATTGTTCCTATGCTGACATCGGTGCTGGGCGTGTGTGGGATTCGTATCGTTTGGATTTATACTATTTTTCAGCTTCCCCAATATCATACCCCCCAATGCTTATATTACTCTTATCCACTGTCATGGACAGTAACGTTTTTGATTCAGCTGTTTGCCTTCTTTTTAATTTACAGAAAGTTTAGTCTGCGTGCTGCTGCAAAGCGAATGGTATAGGATAAACAATATTTTAGAGAAATATCTATAGTTTTATTATTTAAATACTTGTTTTTTGCTAAACAACTATTGACAACAAAGTAGGTGAATGTTACGGTAGATAAAATAATATGGGTACATTTCCGATTAAGAGAAAGAATGCTGTATATCAGCAGAGCAGGTGAATCAGAGGAGGACAAAGGATGAAATTATTGAGGAACGTGAGTATTATATGGAAAATCATTTTACCTATTGCCATATTAACTTTTTTACTATTTGCATCATGTATTCAGGGCAATATAGTAATAGGCAGAATGAAGGATGCCTTTTTGGAACTTCAGACTCTTACGGAGGCATCTGCTGATATTGATAAAGAAAGGGTGAAGGCAATCGTTACTTCTCAACAGAAGCTCCATGCAGGAATCACCAGTTCTAACAACATAAAAATGGTATTGGCAGTTATTGTAACCTTGATGCTTTTTATTATTTCTATTAGAGGGGTTATCTACCCTCTGTGGGTAATGAACCGCAAGCTACAGGAAAGTATCCGGAATATAGAAGCGGGTAAGGGCGACTTAAGTCAGCGTTTGAATGTAAATGGAAAGGATGAAATCGGACAGCTGGGTTCAGGAATCAATAGCTTTATTGAAGCATTACAAAAGGTTATGCTTCAGATTAAGGATGGTTCCCAACGTCTGGATGTAGTGGTGGACAATGTGGCCTCCCATATATCAGTTGTGGATGATCGTTCCACAAATATTTCTCATACGATGGAGGAACTGACGGCAACGATGGAGGAAATTGCTTCTTCTATTTCCGATATCCGTGAAAGAGCCAAGTCAGCAGATATGGATGCCATTACCTTATCCGATACATCTGAGAATTTGGTTCACTATGCATCGCAAATGGAAAAGAGGGCAGCAGACCTGGAGAAGATGGCCGTAGAGAATAAGCGTTCTACTCATGAAATTATTAATGAAAATCTGGCTAAGCTGGAAAAGGCCATGGAAGACAGTCGTCATGTGGAAAAGATAAACGATTTAACCAAGGAAATTCTTCAGATTTCCAGTCAGACAAATCTTTTGGCGTTGAATGCCTCCATTGAGGCAGCCAGGGCAGGAGAGGCAGGAAAAGGATTTGCAGTAGTAGCTGACGAAATTCGGGGACTTGCGGATTCCAGCAGGGAAACCGCAGACAATATTCAGCGCATTAATCAGATGGTAATTATTGCGGTAAAAGAATTAATGGAAAGTTCGGCAGTAATTGTGAAATACATTAATGAAACCATTATGCCGGATTATGATGAATTTGTGGATTCCGGAAAAAAATACAATCAGGATGCCGTATATGTAAACGAAATGGTTTCTCAATTCAGTGGGATGTCTATAGATTTAAAACGATTGATGGGAGAAATTTCCCAAACTATTGATGGAATTACTAATGTAATTGATGAGAGTGCCGGAGAAGTGTCTTCTATTACCTCAAATACTAACGATTTGGTAAAGGAATTTGAGGTAATCAGTAAAGAGATACAGGAAAATCTTCTGGTAGCAGATGGATTGAGAATAGAAACGGAGCGGTTTGTAAATCTGTAGGGAAATGCTGACGAAAGCATTTTCTTAGATAAAATTGGATAGAGGCTAAGCACCAGAGGGAGAAAGGGATAGCAGTTGGTGCCGAATATGTTGCCTGAAAGAATGAAACAGGCCGGTATTCCTGGAAAGAGTTGGGAAACCGGCTTTTTCCATTATTTATCTCCCCTATTTGTAACCCTGATGGCTTTTTAGACAGTTGGGTTAAGGTCGCCAAAAGCAGATTTTTATGTTATACTAAAATAATAAATAAGATACGAAAGGTTTCATTAAGAGATACGATAAGCAGGAGGCTTTAGGAAATGAAGGGAAAGACGAGAAGATTGAGCATCAAAATGAAAATATTGCTTCCGGCAGGTACATTGATTATGCTGGTTTGTATGGGCTTGGGTCTGGTAGCAAGACAGACAATCCATGAAGGCATGGTGCAGACGGGAATAGAGGAAGCACAGATAGTGGCTGAGATTGCGGTAGACATGGTAGATGGGGATAGTTTAGAGCAGTTAGAACCGGGCTGTGAGGATACAGAGGAATATCAAAAAATTCTCACTAAGTTGAGAGTGGTACAGGAGAAGTATAACATAGCTTATCTATATACTTTATATCGAGATGGACAACAGATTTATTATGGAGTGGATACCGATAAGTCTGATTTACAGGCATATGTGGGAAAGAAGTTTGAGTACGCTTATGAAATGCTGGAGGACTCCTTTGCAGGGCAGGATTTTGTTCAGGATTATATTGATAATTCGGGCTATGGACATGTGATTTCCGTATATAAGCCCATTCGTAACAGTAATGGACAGGTGGTGGCTGTTTTGGGCTGTGATTATGATGCAACTCCGGTGGTGGAAAGACTGAATGAACTTTCTGACAAGGTAATAAGAATTACTCTGCTCTGTGTGGGAGGCGCAATTTTAGTCTTAAGTCTGATTGTGGGGTGCATGGCAAAAAGTCTGCGATATGTGGATAAAAAAATCTGTGACCTGGTACATCATGAAGGGGATTTGACACAGAAGCTGGATATTCGAACCGGGGATGAAATGGAGCTGATTGCAGGTAATGTAAATGAATTATTAGAGTATATTAGAAAGATTATGATTAATATTGCAGAAAACTCATCCCATCTGCTGGCATCCTCTAAAAATGTGGCAGAGAGTCTGTCCGGAGCAGGAGAAGGGATTACGGATATTTCTGCCACCATGGAAGAAATGAGTGCAGCTATGGAAGAAACCAGTGCTTCCTTAAATCAGGTAAATTACTCCATTGATGTAGTCTATGCAGCTATTGAGACGATTTCCAAAAGTGCTGTCAATGGAAAAATTTCTTCTGAACTGATTATGGGCAGAGCAGAAGAAATCCATGCCAGTGTGGAGGAAGAACAGAGGCAGGCCAGAGTTCAGGCGAGAGAAATGGCAAAGGCAGTAAATGAAAGAATTGAAAAATCCCGTGCGGTAGAGGCGGTAGGAGCATTGACTGCCAATATTTTAAGTATTACCAGCCAGACCAATCTTCTGGCATTAAATGCCAGTATTGAAGCAGCCAGAGCAGGAGCGGCAGGCCGGGGCTTTGCTGTAGTGGCAGAGGAAATTGGCAAGCTGGCCGGCAACTCAGCAGAAGCGGCAACAGAAATTCAGCGGGTAAGTGCTGAAGTTACCGGAGCAGTAAATGAACTGGCTCAAAAAGCTTCAGAGATGCTGGCATTTATGGATGAGGTTGCCATGAAGGGATATGAGAGGCTTTTGGAGATGAGTAAAAGCTATCATGGTGACGTGGGAGAAATGAATGGTATGATGAAAAGCTTTGCAGAGGAAAGTGTACAGGTGAAAAACAGCGTAGACCAGATTAGAGAGGCGATTCAGGCAGTAAACATTGCTATAGAGGAAAGTGCCAGAGGGATTAGCAGTGTAACCGATACCTCCGTAGAATTAACAGCCAATATGAGGGATATAGAGGAGGAAGCTTTAGTCAATAAGGAAATTTCTGACCATCTGAATATGGAGGTAAATAAATTTAAGCTCCAATAACTGGACAGAGCTTCTTCCCGTAAAGGCTAAGTGGGAATAAGAAAGGAGTGCGGCCACAATGGAATTAAGACTGGAAAAACGTAAAATGAAGATAGCTCCTCTGGGAGAGGAATCCTGTGTACCGGATCTTTTTGGAGAAGTGATTATTCAAAATCAGCTTCGATTTCATCTGGGGGAAGAAGAGGAACTGTATGAAGGCTATGGAAGGGTAGAAAGTGCCTATCCCTATAGGCAGAGAAATGGCTATAGCAGAAAACTGAAGGAAGAGGAAGTTCAGACGGCTGTGTTGGAAAACAGTCTGTTGAAAGCCGTTTTCCTTACCGGGTATGGAGGCAGACTCTGGGAACTTTGGGATAAGGCAACCGGAAAAAATCTGCTCTATACCAATGATATTCTGCGTTTTAGCAACCTGGCAGTAAGAAATGCCTGGTTTAGCGGCGGTATAGAGTGGAATATTGGCATTATCGGTCATACTCCCTTTACGACAGAACCTTTATATATAGCCAGGACAGAAACTGAATCAGGAGTTCCTGTACTGCGGATGTATGAATATGAACGAATCCGGGACATAACCTATCAGATGGATTTTTGGTTGGAGGAGGAGTCTCCAGGGCTTAATTGCAGAATAAGAATCGTCAATGAAAAGACGGAAATTGTACCGATGTACTGGTGGAGTAATATAGCGGTACCGGAGTTTGAGGGAGGCAGAGTTATCGTTCCTGCAAAATCAGCGTATACCTGCACGGAAAAGCTGGTACATAAGGTGGAGATTCCCCTGGTAGGAGGAATCGATATTACTGACTATAAAAAAATTCCCAAGAGTGTGGATTATTTCTTTGAGCTTGAAGAAGATAGTCCTAAATATATTGCTAATGTGGACAAGGATGGCTATGGACTTTTACAGCTGTCTACGGCAAGGCTTCGCAGCCGCAAGCTTTTTTCCTGGGGAAATCAAGCCGGTTCTAACCATTGGCAGGAGTATCTGACAGAAAATGCCGGCAGGTATTTGGAAATTCAGGCAGGTCTGGCAAAGACTCAGTATGGTTGCCTTCCCATGGCGCCCAATACGGCTTGGGAGTGGATGGAGCAGTATAGACCTGTCCAGCTGGAGGAGGGAGAGACAGCACTTTCCCATGAAGAGAGAAGCGGCAGACTGACAGACAGGCTGCGAAAGGAGCAGGCAACGGAACGGCTGGAAGCTTTGTTAAAGGTTTCTAAGCCAATGGCACTGACTCAGGCAGAACTTTTACTGGCAGGCAGCGGCTATGGTATTTTGGGTATCCATGGAAAATTGACTTCCCATCTGGAGTTTAAGGATGAGGAAGGAAGCTGCAGCCGTTGGAAAAGCTTTTTGGAGGGGGAAAGGCTGCATTGTCCCAACCCGGAAAAGAGACCGGATGTATTTCTGGATGATAAGGAGAGTCTGGAAAGACTGATAGAGGCGGTAGAGGGCAAGGAAAAGAAAAACTGGTATGCTTATTACCAGCTGGGTGTCCGTTATTGCACCTTAGGGAAATATAAAAAGGCAGAGAAAGCATTTATCCGTTCTTTAGAGCTGGAAAAAAATGCCTGGGCCTTACATGGGCTGGCTTGTGTGGAGCAGCGGCAGAATCGTAATCAGGATGCTATTCGCCATATGTTAAAAGGAATGAAGCTGCAGCAGAAGGAACTTTCCTATCTAAAGGAAGGATTTAAACTGCTGTTGGCCTGTGAGGGCTATGAAGAATTGTGTACCTGTTATGAAAAGCTGGAGAAGGGTCAGCAGGAGAACGGCAGATTAAAGGTATGTTATATAGCGGCTCTTGGGCAGATAGGGAAAGCAGAACAGGCTTATCAGTTAATGGAGGCAGATGGCGGTCTGGTACTGGATGACGTAAGAGAGGGAGAGGACTGTTTGGGAGTACTTTGGAGCAGACTGCATGAACTGGTATACCATGAAAAGGGAGAGATTCCTTATCGCTATCAGTTTATGGCCTTCCAATAGGATTTCGTGAGTGTGAAACGCAAAGAAATCTGTAAGCATCAAGGGGGCAGTTTTGCCCCTGACATCATAGGATAATAGGAGCGAATCAGTATGAAAATCGGCATCAATAACAAAGTATCTGTTATCCTGCCTGTGTATAATGAAGAAGAATATTTGTCTCAGTGTTTAGACAGCATTTGTAACCAGACACTGAAGGAAATTGAAATTATCTGTGTGGATGACGGTTCTACCGACCATTCCCTGCAAATCTTACAAAGATATGCTTCTGTGGATTCCAGAATCCGGGTACTGACCCAGCAGAATCGGTTTGCCGGAGCAGCTCGAAATCATGGAATGGAGTATGCTGCCGGTCAGTATCTGGCCTTTTTGGATGGGGACGACTATTTTCAGCCTGATATGCTGGAGAAGATGTATAGGCAGGCAGAAAAAAATCAGGCAGACATCCTTATCTGTAATTATGCAGAATATCAGGAGGATCAGGGTCAGACTTTTCTCCCTGACCGTTCCTTTGAGGAGTTATTTTTTCAGGATAAGGAGAACTTTTCGGGACAGACTCTCCATTGTAGTGGGATTTTTCAGATTACCAGAGGATGGGCATGGGATAAGTTATTTCGAAGAGATTTTGTAGAAGCCTGTGGTTATCAGTTTCCGGAGTTTCGTTCTTCTGAGGATGGCTATTTTGTCTATATGCTTATGGCAAGGGCAGCCAGAATAAGCTGGTTGGATGAGGCATTAGTAACACATAGAATCAACAATCCCAAGTCCCTTTCCAATACAAAGGAAAAGGATTGGAGGAATGGCTTCAAGATGTGGCAGATGTTAAAGGAAGAATTGATGAAGCAGCGGCTCTATCTCCAATATAAGCAGAGCTTTTTGAATGAGCTTATCTATTTTTTACTGTGGTATCTGGAGTCGATGAATTGTTTTGAAGCCTTCCAAAGCTGTTATGAGTATATACAAAGCCGGATAGAGCCGGAATTTGAGATTTTGGCACAGGGAAGGGATTACTATTTTCAGGAAGAAGTCTTCGACTGGTACAGACAGGTACTGACCGTATCTCAGGCAGAGTATCTGTTTAACCAAATCAAGTAAGCCTTTCACTTCAAGCCTACTAAGTACACCGAATATTAATTCGCTGATGTTTGACCGGTCTAGGCTTTCCCCGGCACATAGCAGAAGTCTCAGTGCAGCACCACTACACCTGTGTTTTCTGAGAAAAAGATAGGGACATATAAAACGAAAAATAAGGAATAAAAGGCAGTATGCAGGAAAAAGTAAGTATTATTGTACCTCTCCATAATGGGATAAACTATTTGGAGAGATGTATCAGAGCTTTGCTCAATCAGTCTTATCAGAATACAGAAATATTGCTGATTAATGATGGCTCTACCGACAGAAGCGGAGAACTCTGTGAGGAATGGGCAGGACAGTATGAAAACATAAAGGTATTCCATACCCAGGGGGAGGGAGTCTCTGTTGCCCGTAATCGGGGATTGGAGGAAAGCTCAGGTGCTTATCTCACCTTTGTAGATGTGGACGACTGTCCGGCAAAGGATATGATAGCCTATCTGCTGCGGCTTTTACAGCAGACAGGGTGTGATGTAGCAGGCTGCAGCTTTTATTCGTTTCACCAATGGTCCGACCAGTCTGGAATAGACGATAGGGAAGCTTCTATAATTGGCAGCTATGGGGAAGAAAGTGGTAAAGATGACGGGAAGAAGACCGTGACAGACAGGGATATAGCTGATAGGTTTCCCATAGAAATACTGACAGGCATGGAATTTATAGAAAAGGGCATCGTAAAAAGTGATACCCGGTGTTGGAGTAAGCTCTATAGGCGGGAGAGCGTAGGAAAACTTCGTTTTCGGAAGGGTCTGAGTATTGGAGAGGATATGCTGTTTTTGTTGGATTTGGCAGTGAGTGGAGTCAGCTTCTGTCGAAGCTCTTATCCGGGCTATGGTTATTTTATAAATGAGCAGGGAGCGATGAGGAAGAGCTTCCAGGACAGCTATATGGATCAGATTACCTGTTGGCAGATGGCATTGACTATCATCGAAGAAAAAGCTCCTGCTGCATCGGTGCAGGCAGTGGCTATCCTGATTGTTTCTATTTTGTTGGTGGTAGGAAAGCTGGCTCTCCTGCCCAGAAAAGAACGGGACAATAAGAAGGAGCTTCTGGATAGATGTTATGCTTTGATTCAAGACTATCGAACCAATCGACAGGCCGTTCAGCTGTTGAATCCGGGGTATAAGGCTAAGCTGCTTTTGTATGCCTGTTTCCCGGGTTTATATTTAGATTTATATTATAGATTAAAAAAGGAAAGATGAAAGAAGAATATGCAAGTAGACAAGCTGGTTCTCTATATGCATGCCGGAAGCGGCAATCATGGCTGTGAAGCCATTGTCAACAGTCTCTGCCATATGCTGAGTAATGCTCCCCTTGTTCTTACCAATAGTGTGGAGGAGGACAGAAGCTATTCATTGGCAGCTATGGAAAAAGATGGTTTCTGCAGGCTGGTACAGGAGCAGCATTTTTCCCGGCATAAAATAGCCCATATATTATATTATATCTGGCGGATGCTGACGAAGGATAAGGAATCCTTTATCCGCTACCGTTACCAAAAGGTATTCCCCTGCCCTTTGTACCGAAAGGGACAGGTACCCTTGCTGGCTGTATCTATAGGAGGGGATAATTACTGCTATGAGGTAATGGTAAAGGATTTAATGCTGGCTAACCGTGCTTTTTGTAATCGGGGAGGAAAGACCATACTGCTGGGGTGTTCTATTGAGCCGAAGCTGCTGAAGCAGCCTGGCTGGAAGGAGGATTTGAACCGGTATACCAGGATTATTGCCAGAGAGTCTATTACCTATGAGGCGTTAAAGCAAGTAGTACCGGAGGAAAAGCTGCGTCTTATTCCGGACCCTGCCTTTACTTTAAAAAAGAAGGAGATGCCCTTGCCGGAGGGGTTTGTTCCCGGACATACCGTTGGCATCAATCTAAGTCCTATGATACAGGAGAATGAGACAGAAGCCGGTATTACGATGGCTAACTATCAGAATTTACTGGAGCATATCATAAGAACTACAGATAGGCAGATTGCGTTGATTCCTCATGTGGTATGGGAAAGAAATGACGATAGAAAGCCTTTGGATGAGTTATATCAGACAGTTAAGGAAACAGGCAGGGTAGTTTTGATAGAGGATGCTTCCTGTGAGGAGCTAAAGGGATATATTGCCCGCTGTGAGATGTTTATTGGAGCCAGAACCCATGCGACCATTGCAGCATATTCGTCTCTGGTACCTACCTTGGTGGTGGGATATTCGGTAAAGGCCAGAGGAATTGCCCGGGATTTGTTTGGTACGGATGAAAATTATGTGCTTCCTGTACAACAGCTAAAAAAGAAGGAAGATTTGATTCAGGCCTTTGAATGGTTAAAGGCTCATCAAAAGGAGATACATCAAAGATTGCAGTCGGTAATGCCGGAGTATCAGAAAAAAGCCATGGAGGCTGGGAGAGAAGTAGAAAAATTATGGGAAGAATTCAGTTCGCAGCCAAAAATATAGCCTTTGGATGGATAGGGAATATTGCCACTCTTTTGCTGGGAGCCTGGCTTCGTCAGGTGTTTATCCTGCGTCTGGGAGACACGCTGTTGGGGGTCAACGACTATTATACCAGTATTCTGACGGTACTTTCTCTGGCAGAGCTGGGAATTGGAACCGCCTTTAATTACAGTCTGTATGGACCGGTAGCCAGAGATGACAGGGAAAAGATAAAATCCTATATGCTGCTGTATAAAAAGGCCTATCGGGTGATTGCCTGTGTGATTGCTGGATTAGGTCTGGCAATTGCTCCTTTTTTGAAATATTTAATTCGGGATCCGGGCAGTAATTCCTGGCAGGATTTGACGATATATTATCTGATTTTTTTGTTTAACACGGTAAGCACCTATTTTGTAGCTTATAAATACAGTCTGGTTAATGCTCAGCAGAAAAACTATATTCAGACAAATGTTATTACTCTGACCAAGATAGTCACGGTAATCTTGCAGATGGCAGGTCTGGCAATTTTTCCTGATTTTTATCTGTATCTTTTTACTTTGGCAGCAGTGGAGCTGCTGCAGAAGATTTTTGTCAGTGCTTATCTGAACAGACTCTACCCTTTTTTAACAGAGAAAAAGGTAGAAAAGCTGTCAGAAGAGGAAGTGGGGGGAATCGTTGCCCAAACTAAGGCACTGGTACTGCATCGGGTAGGAGATATGGCCAGACTTCAGACGGATACAGCGATTATAGGAGCCTTTATCGATGTTACTACCGTAGGTTTTGTAGGAACCTATAACTATGTCATTTCCTCCGTTTCCAATTTTGTCAATATTATTTTTAACTCTGTTCTTTCCAGCTTTGGTAACCTGATTGCCACAGAGGGAAAGGAAAAGCAGTATTTGATGTTTCGGGTTTATCGGTTTCTGGCCTGTTGGATTTACGGTTTTTCTGCTATTGGCTTCTACTGTATGCTCACGCCCTTAATTATCCTTTGGGTGGGAGAAGAAAGAATTTTACCTGATGTGGTCATTGGATGTATTATGCTTGACTATTATTTTAAAGGAGAACGTATCGTTCTTTCCAATTATAAGACAGCAGCAGGTATCTTTGAACAGGATAAGTATCTGGCACTGATTCAGGGAGCAGTTAATTTAGTTATTTCTATTGTGTTGGTACAGAAAATGGGATTGGTGGGTATTTATATAGGAACCATTATCTCAGGGCTGATTGCCAATCTGACCAAACCAGTGATTATTTATCGGGTTTGCTTTGGGAAAAATGCCAGGGAATATTTTTGGGATTCCCTGAAGTATTTGGGGGTAAGTGGAGCTGCTTTGGGGCTGGTGCTGTTAATTAGACCGATAGCTATGGCAGATGTGAGTGTGATTTCTTTTATTCTTATGGTAATATGGATTACAGTGATATTTCAGGGACTGTTTTTACTGGTATTTGGCAGATGTGAGGAGATGCAGTATATCTGGCGGTTGCTGAGAGAAAGGATAAAGAGCAGACGAGGAAAGGATGCATAAAAGGAAGGAGAAGCAGGAAGATGGAAGGCAGGGTCAATGGAGAAACCGGCAGGATGATAAAAGGAGGTATGATACCGGATAGTGGACTGGTATGGAGATTGGAGAGAGAGGCATTACGAGGACTGCTCCATTATGGAGAAAAGAGTGGCAGCCAGAAAATGGTGGAAGGAGTCAAATGGATGGCAGGACGGGATGTACCGCCAAACGACCCTCTTTTTTGGCCGGCAGGGCTGTTGGCCAATGCACTGGCAGAGCATCTGGGGCAGTGGGAGGATGGAGAAGAAGTAATGACGGCTCTTCGTACCGTTTTTGATAAGTGGCTTCGGACAGGAATGACCATCTATTTCTTAGATGATATACTGAGTGGAATGGCTTTATTTACTCTGTATGAGAGAACCGGAGAAAGACGCTATCAAAAGGGTGTGGAGCGAATGGCAGAATACCTTCTGCGATTGAGTAAGGAGGCAGCAGATGAAAAAGGAAGCCTTCCCTACCGTCCCTCTCAGGGAAATAATCATATCTATGTAGACAGTATTGGAATGCTTTGTCCTTTTCTGGTACGGTATGGAATTAAGTTTGAAAAACGGGAGGCTGTGGATTTGGCACTTACCCAGGTAAACAATATGCTGGCCTACGGTATGGATGGAGGAACCGGTCTGCCTTATCATGGCTATCGGTACAGAGATAAGATAAAATATGGGATTATCGGCTGGGGAAGAGCGGTGGGCTGGCTATTAATGGGAATATCTGGTATTCTCCAATATCTTCCCAGGGAGGATTTTGACTATCAGGAGATGGAGGAGGCCTTCTGGCATCTGGTGGAGGCTATCGTTCCCTGGCAGAAGGAAAGAGGCTCCTTTTCCTGGCAGCTGGAGGCTTTAGAGGGTCCTGATGACAGCTCAGCCACAGGAATGATTGCCTGCGCTGTGTCTAACTTTTTGCGGACACAGGAGCAGCAGTCAGGTAGCAGTCTGCAGACGGTGACAAGAAAACGGATGGCAGAGGGTATGGTAGAAAAAGCGGTCATTTGGCTGGGAAGATGTGAAAAGGATGGCAGGATATATCGGGCTTCCGGAGAGTGTATGGGATTTTCCCAATATCCACAGGTGTATGGTGCATATCCCTGGTCACTGGGTCCCGCCTTGTGTTTGTTAAAGGGAGAGATAGAACGAGCGGAGAATGGACGACAGTGGTAGGTAGTTGAGTAGGAGGCAGAAACGTGGTAATTATACAAGCAGCCGGAGGGTTAGGCAATCAGATGCAGCAGTATGCTCTTTATCGAAAGCTGGTCAGTCTGGGGATGGAGACCAGACTGGATATTTCCTGGTTTACCCAGCAGGGCAGACAGGAGAAGGTCTATGCTAAACGTCAGCTGGAGCTGGATTTTTTTTCAGGTGTGGAGTATAAGGTCTGCACTCTGCAGGAGAAGCAGGCATTGGTGGGAAAAAACAGCCTTTGGAAACGGATTAAGGGCAGGCTGCTTCCGGGCAGCAGCAGAATCTTTCAGGAGTCAGAAATGTACCATCCGGAGATTTTTGATTTTCAGGATAAATATGTATGTGGATATTTTGCCTGTGAAAAATATTATGGTGATATTTTACCTGTATTGAGAAGGGAATTTACCTTTCCGGAAAGCAGCAATCCCGAAAATCAAAGGCTGGCAGCAGAGATTTTGCAGAAGGAGACAGTTGACAGAGCAGACAGAGAAGCGATTAGTCTCCATGTCCGAAGGGGAGACTATCTGGATGCGGAAAATGCGGCTATGTTTGGGAATATCTGTACGGAAAGCTATTATGAAGGAGCTATCCGGGAGATGAAAAGCAGATTCCCAAAGGCACACTTTTATATTTTTTCTGATGATATTCCTTATGTGCAGAAAAGATATCAGGGAGAGGAATATACGGTGGTAGATGTGAATCAGGGCAAGGATAGTTTCTATGATATCTGGCTGATGAGTCTGTGCAAACATCATATCTGTGCCAATTCTACCTTCAGCTTCTGGGGAGCCAGGTTAAACGCCTATTCGGAGAAGGTGATGATTCGTCCTTCTATCCATAAAAATTCTCAGCAGTATGACGCAGAGCAGATGCACAAGCTATGGGAAGGCTGGGTGCTGATGGATAATCAGGGGCAAGTGGTATAGTGGTTCAAACATAAAAGAAAGGGGAAGAATAGCCGTTTAGAGAGTGGTATTCTATAGGAAAGGAGCAATGAGATGAAAGTGCTATATGTAGCCCCCCGGTATCACACCAATCAGGTACCGATTATAGAAGGCTTTGTCAGGGAAGGCGACCAGGTTACCTTTGTCAGCCAGTATTATGGCGGAACAGAGGATTATTCAGTGTTAAAGCCGATTATTCTGGGCTATCCCTTCTATTTTCAAGCGATTTTATCCTGCTATAAAACCATAAAAAAATGGATGGGAAGGACAGGAAAGGATTTTGTGATTCAGTCCAAATTTGGTCCTCTGCCTGTGGGTAAATTCAAAAAAATCTTAAAGCAGAAGCAGCCTGATATTGTGATTATGCGGGACCGCTCCATCTATAATGTGGGAGTCACCAGAGTGTGTAAAAAGCTGGGGATTCCTGCCCTGCTTTATACCCAAAGTCCTCTTTGGGAGGATATAGAGGGAAAAGGAGGACTGGCTCGACGTTTTTTTCGTGCCAATACGCCAAAGTTAAGGATTACTCCGGTGTTGGGAGAGAAAAAGGAAGGAAAGACCCATGTAAAGCCTGGCTCCTATTATGTTCCCTTTGTGATGGAGCCTCGTATTTCTCCCCAGGAAAAGCTGCATTTTATGGATAATAAGGTACAGATTCTGGGTGTGGGAAAATATGTGGGACAGAAACGGCATGAGATGATTCTGCAGCTGACAAAGGATTTAAAGGAGCGGAAGTCCTTCGTTCCCTTCCATGTGACGATTGTGGGAGAGGTAGTGACCCAGGAGCAAAAAAATTATATTGCCCGTATGGAGGAGTTTATCCAAAAACATCAGCTTCAGGAGTACATTACCCTGAAAAGGAATTTTACCATACAGCAGGTGTATGAGGAATACAGAAAGGCGGATATTTTCGTTCTGCCCAGTAAGGGTGAGGTGGCCTCTATCTCCCATTTGGAAGCGATGGCCTGCTCTCTGCCTGTTATCTGCAGTGACAGCAATGGTACTTCCTGTTATATCCAGCAGGATAAAAATGGCTATATTTTTCGGGATGCGGAGTATGAGGATTTTCGGCAGTATGTGGACAGATTGGTGGCTGACCGGGAAAAAATCCTGCAAATGGGAGAGGTTAGCTATCGACTGGTGGTGGAAAAGCATAAATTTGAAAATTATCGGGCAAAGATAAAAGAGATAGAAGAACGGTTACGGTCAGGGGGAGAGGCTGTATCTAAAAGATAGAGAGAAAGGAAAATAATGGGAACAAATAAAGAAGAATTTCAGGAAAACAGGGTGGTTATTATCTATGATTGTCCCCAAAAAACATGTGATAAGCTGTGGCTTAGGGATGAACTGAGGAAGAAGGGCTATCAGATAAACGCTGTCTATTCCTGTTGCCGAATTTCCAATGTGGAGCAAAGGGGAGGGCTGGGCAAGCTGGCAGCTCGGCTTTTGACCCTGTGGCAGTGTATTAAGGGACTGGCAAAAAGCAAACCGGGGGATAGGGTCATCTGCTGGAGTCAGTGGAGTGGCCTTTTTTTTAATCTGCTGCCGGGAGCAGAAAAGTGCTGGATTATTTCCTATAACTGGCTGACACCCATACCCAATGCAAAAACCCGGTTTCTCTATGCAAAGGCATTAGAAAATCCCAGGCTGACTGCTGTGATTAATACACCGGAGACAGAGGAAAAGCTGCGAAAAGCCTATCAGGTCAGAAAAGGGGGAAATATCGTCTGTATTCCTGACGTTTTTGACGATGCACAAACCTTTGCTGCTCCCTGCTGGAAGCAGGAGAATCGCTATTGTTTCAGTGGCGGACGGGCGAACAGAGACTGGTCACTTTTGATGAAAATTGCTGCACTTTGCCCCCATATTCCCTTTCGTGTAGTGGCAGCGAGGGCAGACTGGGACAGCAATCTGGAGATTCCCTCCAATGTTCAGGTTTTTTTTGATTTAGGACCAGAAGACTATTATCAGCTTTTACAGCAGTCCTATCTCTCCCTCTATCCTTTAAAAGAGAACAGAGTATCAGGATTGATTAATATTTTAAAGTCTATTCAGATGGGCAAACCGGTGCTGACTACAGATATCTCTTTTACCAGGATTTATTTTTCTCAGCAGCATCAGGACTGTCTACTCCCCTTTGGAGACAGCAGCTTGTGGAAAACAGCAATAGAAAGGCTGTGGAATTGTGGAAAAGATGAGTATGAAGGCTTGGGAAAAGAATTGCAGGAGTATGTAAAAAGGAATTTTTCTCCTCAGCAGGCAGTGCAGCAATTGGATAGAATAATGAAAGAAAAGTAATTGTTCAGTATCCTCACAGTTACTATGCAGCTGCGTTTTCCTACGGTCAGCACAGCAAGTGTGCAGACCTGCTGAATAGTGACAAAGAAAATGATAGTGATTGAACAGATAGAAGCATAGGGGAAACTACAGTAATAGGACAGATACTAAGGATATCGAATAATTAACATTCGGTGTACTAAGAAGGCCAGTTGTAAGGAGAGGCAGAATGGGAGACAGAAAGAAGACAAAGCAAGGGTACAAGCAAATAAGGAAGCTAGGAAATGAAAAAAAAGACCAAGTGGGTGGCCTGTCTGTTTCTGAGCTGTTGTACTACCTTTTTTTTGCAGTCTTATTCTTTGCCAAAGGAATAGGGTTATACGATGGACAGGAGATGTTTAAGGTATTTTTATTAGTAGGAATGGTCTGTTTTGCCGGGAAACTGTTGCTGACAGAATATACCGTTAAGGAGCTGCTTCTAATAGGTGTTTTGTGTCTGGCTGCCGGATTCAGCTATCTGCATACCAGAGAAAAGGGTATTCTGTTTACGGTAATGATTATGATTGGGTTAAAAAATATTCCTGTACATAGACTGTGCAGGGTGGCGTTAGGTGTGTGGTGTCTATCTTATGTACCAGCTGTGATTCTCACCACACTTCGGTTGATTGACAGTCCTTTTCGTGTCCATGTAAGACCGGGAGTGGGATTTATTATCCGTTGGGCAATGGGAAGTGCCCATCCTAATGTGGCACATATTGGATATTTAGTGCTGGTTATGCTGATTGTGTATGTATTGGGGGAGAGGATTTCCTGGAAGTGGATTTTGCTGTTATTTGGTGGTAACTGCTTTGTCTATTTCTATACAGTCAGCCAGACAGGGATGCTGATGACTACCTTTTATCTAATTGCTACTGTTTATCTGATGTATAGAAAGCAACCTTCTCTGCTGGAGTATGGATTGGTAGAAGGTGTACTGCCGGTTTGTATGGTCTGTTCTTTAGTACTGCCTCTGGTCCTTCAGGGCAGAGCCTTTGATATAGTCAATAAGCTGATGAATACTCGGCTAATGCAGTCCAGGCGTTATCTGACCAACGAGAAAATTACGCTGTTAGGCTCAGGTATGCAGATGACGGATGCTACTACTACCATGGATAATTCCTTTGTCTTTGCCTTTATGACCTATGGGATGATTACCTTTGGTTTACTGATGTTGGCTTATTTTCTGTTGATTAGAAGGTGTATCCGGGAGAAAAAGCACAGAGAAATTGCGATTATTGTTACGTTGCTGATTGCCGGATTATCGGAGCCTTTTCTGTTTAATACCTCATTTAAAAACCTTTCCTTGATTTTTATGGGAACAGTGCTTTTTGCCGGAGGAGAGATAAAGGGAAGCTTCTGGGCAAGGACGGTATCTGTACCTGAACTGTTGGGACAAGAGCAGATGACGAAAATTACTCTGCATCAGAGAGTGGAAAGCAAAAAGAAAAAGCTGGTTCAGAAGGAAGGCCGGAAAAAGTATAGGGCAGCTCTGGTGATAGGGGCTTTATTAGGAGCATTGCTATGGGGAGGGGGATATCGCTATATAACAGAAGTTCCCTTCCGTACTGCAGTTCCCCGATACCTTTGTGATTCGGTAGAGCTGCCCTCGGTTTTTCTTTCTTCCGGGCAGATACTGGAGAATGGAGAAGTACTGGGCTATGTGGATAATACTACAGAAATGGTGATTTTTGAGGGAGACTTATCACAATATGAGGCTGTCAGAGGCATTTTATGCAGAGCAGTCTATGGAGGCTGTCTGGGTTTGGTGGTTGTCTTCCTTGGATATTCTATGGTAAAATACAAAAACAGGCAGTAAAGGCTTTGGGAGGATATATTAAGGATATAAAATCAGGCAGGATGAAGGAGTTTGTTCCATGGGAAGCAGGAGAAGACAGAAAAAAATTGCAATGATAGGGCATAAACGGATTCCCTCCAGAGAGGGCGGTGTAGAGATTGTGGTGGATGAGCTGTCTGCCCGGCTGGTGGCCAAAGGCTATCAGGTGGATGCTTATAATCGTTCCGGCTACCATGTGTCGGGAAAAGAATTTGATGAACGCAGAGGAAAGGTATATAAGGGAATCCGTCTGATTACGATTCCCACCTTTAATCATAAAAAGCTGAATGCCATCGTCTATTCTTTTCTGGCTACCATTAGGGCATTGTTTGGAGGCTATGATGTGATTCATTATCATGCGGAGGGACCCTGTATAATGCTTTGGATTCCCAAGCTGTTTGGTATTCCCATAGTAGCGACGATTCATGGTCTGGATTGGCAGCGCTCCAAATGGGGAAATTTTGCCTCCAAAATTTTGAAGCTGGGGGAAGAAACAGCAGCCAGATATGCAGATGAGGTTATTGTACTTTCCCAAAATGTACAAACCTATTTTGAAGAAACCTATCAAAGAAAGACGGTGTATATTCCCAATGGAATCCATCGGCCAAAGCAGTCTAAGCCTGAAATTATTCAGGAAAAATATGGACTGCAAGGAGACGATTATATTCTCTTTGTGGCACGAATTGTGCCAGAGAAGGGGATTCATTATTTGATTCGTGCCTTTTATGGGATTAGAACGGATAAAAAGCTGGTAATAGCTGGAGGCAGCAGCCACTCTCCTGAATATCGGGATCAGATTAGAGCTATGGCAGCAAAGGATAAAAGGATTATCCTCACTGGTTTTGTACAGGGAAAGGAGCTGGCAGAGCTGTATTCCAATGCAGCAATCTTTGTTTTGCCCAGTGACATAGAGGGTATGGCTATTAGTCTTCTGGAAGCAATGAGTTATGGAAATTGTTGTCTGGTAAGTGATATCAGGGAAAATACAGAGGTAGTTATGGATCAGGCAGAAACCTTTCGCAAGGGGGATGTAGAGGATTTAAGAAAAAAGCTGATAGAACTGCTGGAGAACCAGAGCAGAAGGCTGGCATTGAAAAAGGGTAGCAGGGACTATATCTGTAATAGATATAACTGGGATGAAGTGACAGCCCAGACCATACTGCTGTATGAAAAAGTGAAAAAATAATAGTAGCATTCCCACTATTTTTTGTAAGAAAGGAGAAGGACACTCCTCCTATTATTGAGCAAGTGGCGAAATTCAACAAAGTGGAACTTACCAATGGCGAATATCCACTTTACCCGTCTGTAGAGCTGGATTTTATTGATTTGCAGTAACGCTTCAGCAGGTCTGCACACTTGCTGTGCTGACGGTATGAAAACGTAGTGATAACAACAATCTATGTTTGAAGGCTTAGTAGCCGGGGGAATATGATAGATGGTAAAAAATAGTAGGACTTTGTGTCTGAAAATAAGATGAAAATTTTAATGGTAAATAAATTTCTCTATCCCAATGGAGGTTCTGAAACCTATATCTTTGGAGTGGGCAGACAGCTGGAGCAAATGGGACATCAGGTGCAGTATTTTGGTATGGAGCATCCCAATAGAGTAGTGGGCAATCGTGCCGGTATCTATACTGCCTCCATGGATTTTCATTCAGGCAAGCTGCAAAAGCTGTTGTATCCTTTTAAAATTATCTATTCCAGGGAGGCGGCCCGAAAGATAACTCAGGTACTGGAGGATTTTTCTCCGGATGTAGTACATTTAAACAACTTTAACTTTCAGCTGACTCCTTCAATTCTTTATGCGATAAAACGCTTTGTGAATAAGTATAAAAAATCTATCCGTATTGTATATACTGCCCATGACTATCAATGGATTTGTCCCAATCATATGCTGCAGATACCCCAAAGTGGTGAACTGTGCAGTCGCTGCAGGGAGGGAGCTTTTTTTAATTGTACAAAATACAACTGTATTCATGGGTCTAAGCTAAGGAGCTTATTGGGAAGCTTGGAGGCTAAGCTGTATCAGCAGCTAAAGACCTATCGTTTGGTGGATACTCTGATTTGTCCCAGCCATTTTATGGAAAAGATGCTACTGTCTAATCCTCTGTTTCAGGGAAAAACGGTAGTGATACACAACTTTATCGACAGTATGGGCAAAGCGGATAAAGCAGAGGGAAATCCTGGGGAATATGTTTTGTATTTTGGCAGATATGCCAGAGAAAAGGGAATTTCCACTCTGCTGAAGGTGTGTGCCAGCCTGCCACAGATTCCCTTTGTGTTTGCAGGCAGCGGTCCGCTGGAAACAGAGGTGAAGCAGTTGGAAAATATTAAAGATATGGGATTTCAGCCACCGGAGCAGCTGCAGAAATTAATACAGAACGCCCGGTTTGTGGTCTTTCCCTCAGAGTGGTATGAAAACTGTCCCTTTTCGGTGATGGAGGCTCAAAGTCTGAGAGTTCCTGTGTTGGCTTCTGATTTGGGCGGTACCTCTGAGCTGATTCAGGATGGTATTACTGGTGAGTTGTTTGAAGGAGGAGATGCAGAAGCATTAAAGGAAAAGATACGCCGTCTTTGGGAGCAGCCAGAGCTTTGTGCCGCCTATGCAGCCAACTGTGGCAGCTTACCTTTTGACCGTTTGGAGGAGTATTGCAAGAAGCTGATGCAGGTTTATACTGGTGGGGAAATAAGACAGTCAAACCCTTGATGGGAATTGGAGCGTATCTGAAAAGGTATCGATTTTCGGTTGCTTCCCCCTGTTTTGCCAAAAATCCTTTTTGGATATGGACAAAATATCAATCAGGATGTATAATTTATACATCTGAAAGATAGGAAACGAGTGTTCCCGGACGCTTGGAGACCGGAGGCTTTGGGTGATGCCAAAAGAAGTATCTGTTTTGATGACAGAGCTGGTTTTGTTTCTGCCGAGTGGGATAAAATATGCGTTTCTGCCCTTCTTCTACTAATTTTCGTAGGGAGAGGTGTTTCGTGTGAAAATATCTGATATTGCGTCTGGAAATAATGGTAATCTGTGAAAGGAGGTGTGTGTAAGGCAGAATCAGGACATAAGCGTTTCTGCAGAGGCGGACAAAAATAGAGAAATTTGGAATAGGAAAATCAGAAATTGAAGAATTTGTAATTTCAAAGTTGGAATTCCGGTTTGGTATTAAGAAAAAGGAATGATATAGACAGTAATGAAACATTACTCCCGTACTACACGCAGTCTCAAAGCGGCAAATGCTTTGGATATGTGTGTATTTCCTGGAGGTCTGTCTAAGAGGTGTAGTTTTATCGCCGGATACATAGAAGGAGAATAAGGAAAGGAGAACAGAAATGGTAAGAAGAAAACGCATATTAACCAGTCTGCTGGCTGTTGTACTTGCAGCCAGCTCTGTGCCGTTGCCGGCATCTGCCGCAGAATATGAAGTTCATCTTGCTGGGGAAGATGTTTTACAGGATTTACAGGAACAGGACAGCAACCAGACAGAAAAAAACTGGTATGCACTGGGAAGACCAATGACAGAAGAGGAAAAGCAGGAGGCCATGGAACGCGTGGCATATTACGGCTCAATGCTGCATGAAATACCGGAGGAAAAGCCGAGGGAGGATCCGGGAAGGATTCAGACCTCCAGAGAACCGGTTGTCACCTCCCTGATTCCGGACAGTATGGAACTGCCAAGATCCTACAGCTCCATTGATAAGGGATGGACTCCGCCGGTGCGGGGGCAGCAGCATGACAACTGCTGGACATATGCGGCTGTGGCATGTGTGGAGATTTCCATGGCAAAGAATGGTGTGATGCCTGCAGACGAGATTGATCTTTCGGAAGAACACGCTGTCTATTATTATTACAGGCCGGTGGAGGATCCCCTGGGAGGAACGGTCGGGGAGTATGGTACAAGTGCGACGGATATCCGTGGAATGTTCTATAGCGGGGGTTCCATTGGTTATACCGCTGGCGGTTTCCTGTCCGGTATGGGTCCTGTGATGGAGGAGGATTTTTATGATTACAGTGTTCTCAGCACGATGGACAAGGAGGAACTGGCTACCGTTGAGGAAGCCTACGGTGACCGGGCAGCCATCGTAACCGAAAGTGTGGAATATGTGCCGGGCGATCGGCAGGAGATGAAGAGGGGAATCATGGAATACGGAAGCCTCGGCATCCATTATTCTGCACTTGGCAGCAATGGAAACTTTTATAATGCGGAATATGCCGCTCATTATGCTGACAAGGCGACTACTCCGGATCATGCAGTTACCATTGTGGGATGGGATGATGATTTTCCCAAAGAGAACTTCAAAGTCCAGCCTCCTGGTGATGGTGCATGGCAGGTAAGGAATAGCTGGGGCAAAGATCACGGTCAGAAAGGATATTTCTGGCTTTCCTATTATGACAAGTCCATGTCAGGAGGAAGGGCTTACAATGCAGTGGCACCGGATAAATATGATCATATATACCATTATGATAAGGCGGGTATGCTGGATTCTTATGTTGGTGCAGAGGAAGGCGGTGTGATAAAGGCAGCCAATGTATTCACCATTCAGGGGGAAGAGGAATACCTGAAGGCAGTGTCCTTTCCCTTGATTTATTCTAACCTGAAGTACAGTGTCCAGATTTATAAGAATCCGCAGGGGAATCCGGAAAGCGGAACTGAGCTTTTGGAAGAACCCATCCAGGGATATAAGAAAAACTCTGGTATTTATGCCCTGGATCTGGCAGAGCCAATCAGGCTGGAGAAAGGAGATCGGATTGCGGTAGTTCTGACTGTCACCTCAGATAATCCCAGGGTGGCGCCTGCAGTTGGAGTGGAATACATTGGAACAGGCATAAGTCACCCCGGTCAGAGCTTTTACAGCGCGGATGGCGGCGACTGGCTGGATTGTGCAGAGAATGGACAGAAGAGCTTCCGCATCAAGGCATTTACCAGCGATGGAGGTGGTACAGACAGCACTAGTCATAGCCATGACTGGGAAACAGCATGGAGTTTCAATGACAGCCATCACTGGCATGATTGCAAGGGAAACGGACATTGTGAAGGGGGAGAAGGAAAGGCTCTGGGAGAACACACGGGAGGCACAGCAACCTGCAGCAGCCGGAAAATTTGTACAGTCTGCCAGGTTTCTTATGGATTGCCGGACAAGACGCTACATGTAGGGCAGAAGGTAAGGCAGGGCTTTAAAGAACCCACTAATGCAGCAGCAGGATATACCGGGGATATTTACTGTGGAGGATGCGGACTGATGATTGAGCAGGGAAAGGAACTGCCAGCATTGGGGGCAGAGGGTATGCCTGCCAAACCAGGCTGGATTCCCAACCTGGATGTGGAATTCCATGATATTCAGGAAAATGCAGTATCTTCCAGTGCAGAAGGAAAGCATAAGCTTCTCGTATTCTATGATGCCAATAACGAAGAGTCTGTCAATACCATAAAAAATCTCTCTGAAAAAGCAGAAGATGCAGTGGATTACTGCCTGGTAGAGGTGTCTGGTGCTTCTCAGGAAGATATGGAACGCCTGAAGGGGGAGTTGGGCAGCAAGGTGGAGAGCATGGATTTTTGTTATGATGCCACCACAGGGGCAAATGAAATCCGGAATGCTTATGAAAGAGCCTTCCTTGGGGTGGACAACCTTCCGCTTCCTCTGATGGTATATGTGGATGATGAGGACCGGATTCGCCATATGACCAGCGGGGAACTGAGTGTGGAGGAAATCAAGGGGAACCTGGCAGGTTATGCGGGATATAAGTCCACAAAACTAAACAAGCCGAATCCTTCCTCAGCCACGTTGACGAGCCTGAAAGGGGAGGAGTTGTCCTTTACAGCTACCCCCGGAACCCCGAAGGTATTGGTTTTCTATGCACGTAATCCTGTTGGTCCTAGTGAGCAGTTCTTGAAGAATATATCTTCGGAGGAGATGCCGAATGCGGACATCTATGCAGTGGATGTCTTATGGGTGTCCGTGGAAACTACGGAGGAATTTGTCAGGGGATATGCTAACCAGGACAGGATTGAGGTGATTTCAGACGGGGATGCTATGATAGAAGCCATTAGTTATACTAATGCAATTGGTGCGAGCACTGTTAAATGGCCGGTTATCTGTTACATTGATGGGGATAATATGCTCCAGGAGGTAACAGTGGGTGTCACCAGCAGTCTGGACGAGATTAGAACTACCCTGTTTGGTACCTGCGGCTACAATCCCGATGGAAACGGGAATGTGGTGGAAGAATCAGAGACGTATACCGTATCTGTGGAAAAAGGAAGCGGAGCGGGCAGCTATGCAGCAGGAGCCGGTGTAACCATTATTGCGGCAGAACCTGCTGACGGAAAAAAATTCCAGAGATGGGAAGGGACAGAGGACTTGATCTTTACCATAGGGGATGCACAGTGTGCTTTTGCGGCTTTCCGTATGCCGGAAAAAGAGGTGTCATTGCGTGCGGTCTATGTGGATGAGGACACGCCCCAGCCAGAAGTGACACTGGAGAGTATCTCTGTTACGAAATCACCAGACAAGACAGAGTATATGGAAGGAGAGGAGTTTGACCCTACTGGAATGGAAGTAACGGCAACTTACTCCAACAAGACTACAAAGAAGGTGAGTAGCTATACGGTGGAACCCTCCGGTAAGCTGGCGGCAGGTATCAAAGAGGTGACCATCTGTTACACGGAAAACAATGTGGAAAAGACCGCAATACAGGCCATTACAGTGAACAGGAAGGAGGTACCCCAGCCGGAAGCTGTGCTGGAGGAAATTTCTATCACCAAGGCACCAGACAAGACAGAGTATACAGAAGGGGAGGAGTTTGACGCCACCGGAATGGAAGTAACGGCAACCTACTCTGATAAGACCACAAAGAAGGTGAGCGGCTATACGGTAGAACCCTCCGGTGAGCTGGCGGCAGATATCAAAGAGGTGACCATCCGTTACACGGAAGGTGATGTGGAGAAGACCACGACACAGGCTATCACAGTAAAGAAAAAAGAAACACCAAATCCAGAAGCTGTGTTGGAGGGAATCTCCATCACCAAGGCACCGGACAAGACAGAGTATAAGGAAGGAGAGAAATTCGATTCCGCGGGAATGGAAGTGACGGCAACCTACTCTGACAAGACCACAAAGAAGGTGAGCGGCTATACGGTCGAACCCTCTGGAGAGCTGGTAGCAGGCACCAAAGAAGTGA
>JAFXJR010000056.1 GCA_017532145.1 Lachnospiraceae bacterium
GCTTCCCCAAATCTTCCCTTTTCTACATCCTGTACCAGCAGCTTTTTCTCGTATTCCTCTCTGGTCATCCCCATCCGAATATCATTTTCCCCCAAC
This sequence comes from Lachnospiraceae bacterium, assembly GCA_017532145.1. Lineage (GTDB taxonomy): Bacteria > Bacillota > Clostridia > Lachnospirales > Lachnospiraceae > Kineothrix. Next base: position 97 of record JAFXJR010000056.1, read on the forward strand.
TGGTGTATCAATAGCTGAAACAGTCCTTCCCGTAGCTGGGGATACTCTCTGACCTCCGGGTGGAACAGTCCCTGAAAGATGGACGGAAAACGATAGCAGGGATTGAGTTCCAGTAGATAGGGTTCCTCCAGACTGGACAGGTTTAAATATTCTTCTGACAGTTCCACATAGGGACTGTAGCTTTTTGCCGCCTGAAATCTCAGTCTCTCTGTCTCTATTCCCTGCACTTTAGCCTGCAGCAGAATCTCCCATAGATAATTCATGATTCTTTCCTCTTTTCTGAAAATAGCATCAAAGCGGATATTGGCAATCCGCTTTAACAAAAAACTACACAGCGACTAAGGCTTACAATCAACTTAACGAAACTCCTTCTCATCACTGTCTTTCCCTATTTGGGCTTTACTGTATCACACCCATTTCCATTAAACGATTTCTTTCTGAGGTATTTTTTTGTTGTTATTTGTTGTTTTATGTTGGAAATTTATGTATACTAAAGAAATCAGTGAGGGGGATAGATATGAAAAATGAATTATCTGTATTACTTGTTGAAGATGATCAGGCAGCTTGTGACGAAATTATACAATATATGGATACTTTGGAAGATATGACATTAATTGGAGTGACAAATAGTGTAGTAACTGCACTTGAGTTTATCAGGGATTTTCTCCCTGATGCGATGATTTTGGATTTGGAGCTTCATTCTGGATATGGAAATGGTATTACGCTTTTACAGGAGATACAGCAGATGAACCTATCTCGCCTTCCTTATGTTCTGGTAACTACCAATAATTCCAGTATGATAACCTATGATTCTGCCCGACAATTTGGTGCTGACTTCATCCTTTCTAAGCATCAGGAGGATTATTCACCCCAAAATGCTGTGGATTTTTTAAGAATGATAAAATCCGTTATCCAGAATCGAACAAACAGTACAAACAAAAATCAACCTTCGTTGGAGGAAAGTCCTGAAAAACAGAACAAGAGACTGGTGCGTAAAATCACCTTAGAACTGAACCAGATTGGCATTAATCCCAAGGCTGTTGGTTATGATTACCTGATTGATGCCATTCAGCTGACTATCCAGGAACGAACCCATAACCTGAGTCAGATTATTGGCGAAAAATACGGCAAGACGAATGCCAGTGTAGAACGTGCTATGCAGACTGCCATTTCCAAAGCCTGGAGAACTACACCTATCCATGATCTTCTCCACTATTATACAGCCAGAATAAACTCTGAAAAAGGAGTTCCGACAATTACTGAGTTCGTTTATTATTATGCCAATAAACTTAAAAACGAATATTAAATAACCAGTTGCACGTAGGCAACTGGTTATTTAACTTAACTAAATGGCGAACCAACCAATGAGAATATCCCAAAACTTCTTCATATATAATCCTCCTCTAAAAGCTTTTTATATAATTTAAGCTAAAAGAGAAGAAAAAGAAATTTGTATATGTACTTATATTTTGTAGAGTATTGTTTGTTTTACGGAGGATAATAAGTATGAAAATCCTATTCCTAAAATATTTATTTATGATTTTATGCAGTACCTATGCCTTTCCCAGACTGCTGAACATTCCTCTCATCGTTTCAGTAAAAACAAAACTGATACTTTTATTTCTTAATATTATAACAACTTTCTTTATGTGTCTGCTTCGGAATAGTATTGTGCCTGTCAGCATCCTTCTTATGGTATTGATATGCGGAATATTTCTAAAGGCAATCTATTCCACCAATATCAGCACTACGATTACTACAACCATTATCAGCTTTGGCATCGGTTATCTGCTATATACTTTAGGAGCTATTTTTACTTCACTGATAGAAGTCATCCTACCCTATCCATTGCTTGAAGAATATCACAGAATCATACTTACTATTATAATTGGCTGGATTCAATTAACTCTTGTAGTCTGCCTGTTCCGTATCAGACGTTTAAAGTATGGTCTTCCCTTTTTATCCGATGCAAAATATGATGATTTAAGTGTTTCCATCAGCATTGCCATCTTATTGGCAGCTTCTTTTTTAGGAAGCAGTAAGGAAACACATTTTGCCTATATTATCCTGATATTTTCCATCTTAATTTGTGGAATCATTCTCTGGCTCTGGTGGCGTAACCAGATGACAAAGGAATATCTTAAGCAACTGCAAAAACAGGAGGTAGCAGAATTAAACCAAGTAATCAAAAAGCAACAGGAGGAAATAGAAGTTTTAAAGTCTCAAAATAAAGAATTAGCCCAGATTATCCATAAGGATAATAAATTCCTTCCAGCTATCAGTCTATCTGTGAAAGAATTTTATTTCTCTGTGGCACAAAATGACGACAAAGCCTCTCGTATCTCCCACACCCAGAAGCTTTTAGAACAGTTGGAGCAATTTTCACAGGAGCGCGCTATCACAGTAAAAAGCTATGAAAGTTCTCATCAAAAACTGCCCTCCACTGGCATAGCCTCCTTGGATATGCTATTTGCATACATGCAACAAAAAGCATCTTGTGCTGGTATTCATTTTGACCTATGCCTTTGGAATCCTATCTTACCTATGACTGAACATATGATTATCGAACAGGATTTGACTACCTTATTAGGAGATTTACTGGAAAACGCTATTATCGCCACTGCTTCCAGTGAAAGAAAACGTATTTTTGTTGGTATGGGAATGGTAGATGGTGTCTATTCTATTTGTGTCAGTGACAGTGGAGTTTCTTTTCCTACTCATGTACTGCTTCACTGGGGCATAAAATGTGTCACAACCCATGCAGATAGTGGTGGAAGCGGCATTGGTCTGATGAGCATCTTTGAAATATGTAAATGCTATCATGCCAGCTTTGAAATCGAAGAATTTAATCAGAATACCTTATATTCCAAGCAGATTACCATCCGCTTTGACGGTCTCAAACAGCATCGGGTAAAGTTAATAGATATAGATAAGGTTCTACAGGTATCAGAAAACCCTAATTTTTATACTTGTATAGAATGTGTATGAAAAATATTTAGGATTCCTATAAAACAACAGGCATTCCCCCAGAATACCTCATTTCATTCCAGGGGAATACCTGTTATTTATTCTTGATTATTTGATAACTTTAACAAATTATAGGTTATTAGTATATAGTTAAAGTATTACCATTGCTGCTACTTTATGAGGACCTTCACAAAGAATAAATTCTGCACTGCTTCTTAGTATGTTATGTGGTGCATGGTCAAATAAAAAATGTACTTTACCATTCGTTACTCTTTCCCCTTTCACCTGATTTAGTTTATCCACTTTAATGACTAAACTCCAGGTACTCTCATCAGCCAATTCTATGGTTGGATAATAGTATTGTCCTTTTTTCGGAAGTTCTTTTCTTCCTCCCTCTTCTTCTGAAAACCAGTAAATCCTTGCTTTTTTTATCTTATCGGATTCGTGCATAATACTATTTGGCTCCATATGACAACACCACATCTCTTGCCAATTACCTCCCAGATTTTGTTTTCTGGCTATACCCTCTGCAATAAGATTATCAATTTCTCCATTCTCATCAATGTCATCCGAATAAACACTAATGGGCATTCCCTCATAAAAGGTAACTATATTACCTTTAGAATCAATCTTTGTATCACTCTTAGATAAAAGTACGATATTATCGTCAACTAATTCATTAAAATCAACATAAATACGTGCTTTATCCATTTGACAAACCTCCCTGCTAACGCTTCCCCTGTATTCCTTCCCTTTTCTCCAGCTCATCCAGCAACATTCCTACCGTCTGCCGGTAAACCGGATGCATGGCATAGGGAGCAATCTCTGCCAAAGGCTTTAAAACAAATGTTCGATTTGCCATATCCATATGCGGAATAGTCAGCCTCTCCGTCCACTGAACCAACTCCTCATACAAAAGGATGTCCAAATCCAGGGTTCTGTCTCCCCAATGCTCCTTCCTCTCCCTGCCTGCTGCCGCTTCTAAGATATGCAGATAGTCTAAAAGTTCTTCAGGAGTAAACAGGGTTTCTATTTCCATCGCTCCATTGAGAAACTCCTCCTTAGCCACTCCTCCATAGGGAGTCGTTTTTATCAAAGAAGAAACCTGAAGTACCCGGATTCGTTCTTCCTGTTCCATAGCCTCCACAGCCCTTCTGATATAGCCACTCTATCCCCCAGATTGGCACCCATAGCCAGATATGCCTTATGCCATCTTCGTTTGATTTCTACCGATACCGATGCAAAAGGCAGACCCACCGGAGCATGAGGCTTGCGTACCTCCAGGCAGATTTCCCTTATCAGGGGAAAGGCCAGTAATACTGCCTCTGCCAATCGTTCTGTTGCCGCCTCAATCAAGTTATAGGTGTTCTCCCTCATAAAAGAATCCATAAAATGACAGACCGTTCCATAGTTTACAGATTGATCCAGATTATCTTCCAGCCCCGCTTTTCTGGTGTTTACTGACAGTACAGCATTGATATAGAATGGCTGACCCTTTTCTCTTTCCTCCGGAAAGACCCCATGGTAAGCAAATACCTCTAAATTTTCTATCTTAATCCGGTCTCCATACAAATGGTTCATCTTCTATTCCTTCTTCTATAGCTTTAGTCCACTGCTGTTGCGTACAGCCTCCACCATACGAATCGCATGCTGGTTGTCCTTCACATCGTGTACCCGAACGAAAGAACAACCACCCAGCACTGCCAGCACCGTAGTAACTACAGTTCCTACCAGTCGCTCCTCTACAGGCAACTCCAGCGCCAGACCGATAACCGACTTACGGCTGGTTCCCAACAGCAAAGGACAACCCAGCTTTTCCAATTCTCCTAAACGATTGATAATTTCCAGATTGTTTTCATGGCTCTTTCCAAAGCCCACACCCGGATCCAGAATAATCTTTTCCTTGGCTATTCCTGCCCTGTCTGCCATCCTTAGTGTTTCCTCCAGGTCAGCTACTACCTCCTCCATAAAGCTCTCATAGGGCTTGGTTCTATTATGTCCCAGACAGCAGGGCAGACCACTTTCTGCAATTACTGCAGCCATAGCATCATCATGCTTCAATCCCCAGATATCGTTTATCATATCAGCACCGGCCGCAATTCCGGCACGGGCAACCGTACTTTTATAGGTATCCAGGGAAATCGGAATGTCAAAGTTTTTCTTTACTGCTTCTATCACCGGAACTACCCGCTCTATCTCCTCATTATCAGAAAGCACGGTATATCCGGGACGGGTAGACTCCCCTCCAATATCAATAATATCAGCACCCTCCACCAGCATCTTTTCTACATGCTCCAACGCTCTGTCCAGCTGGTTATACTTCCCTCCATCGGAAAAGGAATCCGGTGTCACATTTAAAATTCCCATAATATAAGTATGCTTTCCCAATTCAAAAACTTTGTTTCCAATTTTCATTTGTTCTTCCTCCTACCATGTTAATCTTAGATTCTTTTTCTCCTGCTTCCAGTCACACTTTTTTTCTGCCTTACAGGAAAAGCAGCTGCGGCTTAACTTATCTGCCCGATAAAGCAAGCCCTCCAATCCGGGTTTTTCAGCTGTCTCTTTCCTACGATGGGACAAAATTGCACTTTTTACCCTCTTTCTTTCCTCCTGACTGAATCCACAAACTTCCAGTATAGGCAGTGCCAGTACTGCACTGGTCTCCTCATGGGGTGTGCCATCCACATACTGTAGATGCCTTCCAATATCGTGCAGAAGAGCTGCTGCATAAATCAGCTCCTCCTCTACCCCCTGTCCCTCCTTTAGATTAAGCAGTGCTGCCAGTCGAGCTACATCCAAAAAATGTGCCATATCATGACGACAAAATTCTCTCTCCCTTTCAGCATCCTCATTCTTTGCCAGATATCTTCGATAATCCTTGTTTTCCAGAATACGGTTTACCCGTTCTCCTATACCAGTACTTCCCACCGACTCCCTGCCTCCCTATCCGGACTCTACTCCGCTTATTCCTGCCACTTGAGAACGACTTCCTTTAACGTTTTCCTCTTCTCTACCGGACTCCTTTCACCAGTACAGCTCCAAGCAACTTTTTTGAACAGCTTCCTATCCTTCGCTACTGTTCCCAACCGACTGCTTTTCCCCTGATAGTCGCCTGCACTCCATCAAACTTACCTCAGCAGCCCCAAAGCTTCATCCCTCAGCTCCCTGTTTTCTGCAAACACCCCTCTGGATACCATGGTTATCGTCCGGCTGCCTGGTTTTCTGACACCCCTCATGGTCATACACAAATGTTCCGCTTCTACCAGAACAAATACCCCTTTGGGCTTCAGATGTTCCATAATGGCATCAGCAATCTGCACCGTCATCTGCTCCTGAATCTGCAGTCTTCTGGCAAATACCTCCACCGTTCGAGCCAGCTTGGAAATACCCACCACCCTTCCATCCGGGATATAAGCAATATGTGCCTTTCCAAAAAAAGGCATCATATGGTGTTCACAGGCAGAATAAAAAGAAATATCCTTTTCTGCCACAATTTCATTATTCTGGGCAGTAAACACCTTTTGCAGATGCTCTTCTGCATCCTCCTGCATCCCTGCAAATATCTCTTCATACATCCGGGCTACCCGGGATGGAGTATCTGCCAGTCCCTCTCTGCTGATATCTTCACCAATCCCTTCCAGAATCAGTCTGACACCATCCTCTATTTTCTTCCTGTCCACCATTTAAACCACCACACCTTTATCCCTGTTTTCTACTGCCTTAATCAAATCCCCCAGATAGGACAGAGAACCAAAGGCTACGACCACACCGTCCCTGGCTAACAGACTGCTCAGCTCTACAGCCTCCTCTATGCTGTCAGCAGCGGTTACACGGGGATGATATTTTTGTACCTCACTGGCCAGCTCATAGGCATGCATTGCCCTTGGATTATCGGGCGGTGTCACTGTAATAATATGCTCTGCCAATCCATGGGTAAGGCGTATCATCCTGTCGTATTCCTTATCCCTCAACACTCCCATTATATAGACAATTTTCTTATTTGTAAAATAAAACTCCAAAGACTCTGCCAGTTTTCTGGCTCCATCCTCATTGTGAGCCCCATCTGCCACAAAACAGGGGTTTTTTCCTATTATAGTAAAACGTCCCTTCCATTCTGTCTGCAGTAGTCCCTGTCTCAGCTTTTTTTCCGGTATCTGAAATTCTCTTCTCAGCTTACCTAGAGTGTTTAATACCTCTGCCGCCAAAGCAGCATTTCTGATTTGATGCTGCCCTGCCAGACAAATTTCCAGCTTCTGCAGCTCACCATAAGAAAAACTCTGCTTTTTTAATCCATACCGTACCTTCTCCAGCTTCTGTTCCTCCACACAGACAAAGGGACAGCCTTCCTGTTTTGCCTTTTCTCTGAGTACAGCCTCTGCCTCCGGCTGCTGAGTCATACTTACCACTGTACATCCCTTTTTTATTATGCCTGCTTTTTTTTGAGCAATTTCTGTTAAAGTATCTCCCAACACCTGCATATGGTCCATACTAATGGAGGCAAATACTGCCACCAAAGGAGCAGGAATCACATTGGTCGCATCCAAAGCTCCACCCAGCCCGGTCTCCAATACCACAATATCACATTTTTTTTCTTTAAAATATAAGAAAGCTGCGGCAGTCTCTACTTCAAATACCGTAGGATGGGTAAAGCCGTCCTCCACCATTTCCTGGATAACCATTTGAATCTGCTCCAGACACTGACAAAAAGCTTTTTGGGTAATCTGCCGGCCATTCACCTGTATTCTCTCCCGATAGGAAAAGATGGTAGGGGAAATATATCTGCCCACCTGAAAACCGCTGCATTTTAAGACAGTAGATACATAGGCCAATACAGACCCCTTTCCATTAGTACCTGCAATATGCACAAACTTCAAATCCTGCTGAGGATTTCCCAATCTTCTGCATAATTCCTGCATATTCTCCAGCCCCAGTACACTGCCATATTTTCCGATTTCCTCTATATACTCCATGGCATTTTTATCGTTCATTACTTTCTCCATACTTTCTGTATACTTCCTGTCTTCCTTGTCTATACTGACTATGATGAGAAAACTACTTCATAATTTTATTCACTGCGGCATCCTTGGATGGTGCCTGGAAATTTCATTCACTGCTTTAAATTCTCTGCGACGAAGAGAGCTTAAGCTATCCGGAAACACTTCCATCTGGATGTTTCCCATCTATGGTATGGCAGCCTTCCTCTCCCCAGTCTGCCGATTGTTGCAAAACCGCCATTTTCTCCTGCGGGGTTTAGTCTATGCTGCCCTGATTTTTACCGGAGAATTTATTACCGGCTCCCTTCTGATGCGCCGGGAGCTCTGTCCCTGGGACTATAGCCGTTCCAAATGGAATATCAAAAAGATTATCCGGCTGGACTACCTGCCCTGCTGGTTTTTTGCCGGACTGCTGTTTGAACGGCTGCTTAAGGAATCCCGGTCTTAACTCATTGCTGCAGAGAGCCTGCTTCCTTTCCGTCTACTCCTGCAGCTCAGACTCATCCACTCCAATATCCAGAGTATTAAGGGTTCTCCTCTTTCTTCTGGCCTCTTCAGAAGCCTGCAGGATAAAATCCTTAACTTCTCTGGCATTTTTAATCCTTTCCAGTACCAGTTGAGGATGAGTGGTATCTCCTGTATGACAGATAATCGTCCCCAAACCAAGCAAACGTTCCAGCAAAGATGCCTGCATCTCCACATCCTGAATCTTATACATATAGCAGTTGTTTTCCCTTGTAGTAAATACACCTGTATTGATTACAACCCCATCCTCTTTGATGGTATATTTGGTAAACGTCCAGGGCAGTCCAAAAAACAAAAGTCTCTTTCTCTCCTTATATTCCATCCTGCTTCTACTCCTTTCCTCCTGCTTCCCCTTTACTAATCTGCATCGCGACTGTTGAGTACCTTCACAGCTACGATGCCAAAATGCGTCTTATCCTCCCACCATCTGCCACCTTATATTCTATATTCCTATCCGATATTATATAGGATAGAAATATAGAATGCAAAATATTTTTTCTCATTGAAAGAAAACCGCTGATATGGTATCATGAGAAAAATAAATTGATGAACGAAGGAGACCATGTATGACAGCCAAAGAATGTATCAAAGGACGCCGAAGCATCCGCAAATTTACCAATCAGCCCATCGACCATTCCCTGCTGGAAGAAATTATTGAAACAGCATCCTATGCTCCCAGCTGGAAACACACACAGATTGCTCGTTATATCGCTGTAGAAGGTGAGCTGAAGGATAGAATTGCTGATGAGTGTACCAATGACTATCCCCACAATGGTACCATTATTAAGCGTGCTCCCATGCTGATTGTGGTAACGATTATTAAAGCCAGATCCGGTTATGAAAGAGACGGTTCTTTTTCTACCATTCGGGGCGACGGCTGGCAGATGTATGATGCAGGGGTAGCTTCTCAGACCTTCTGTCTTGCTGCCTATGAAAAGGGAATCGGCAGTGTAATTGAAGGAATCTTTGATGAAGCCAAGATTGCTCAGATGCTGGATGTTCCTCCAGAGCGTGAGGTAGTTGCTTTGATTCCTATTGGCTATCCTGATGAAGCACCTGTGGCACCCAGACGGAAGCCTGTGGAAGAACTGCTGACCTATAAATAGATTTCACTCTGATGATAAATCGAAGGGAAAACGTTTCTCTTCGATTTTATTCTGCACCAGCAGGTCAATCCCTGCTGGACTAGTACACCGAATATTCATTAACTGCCCCCTTGACTGGTCTGTGCTTTCCATAGCACACATCAAAAAGCCTCATCGTAGCACCACTACACCTGCGTTTTTTGATATGCACTCTGAAAACCACGCCTCAACCAATGTATCAGTTATGAATTATTCGTTGTACTAGGGAAAGGAAGATGATATGAGACATTTAATGAATCCGCTGGACTTTACTGTAGAAGAGCTGGACAGTCTCTTCGATCTGGCAACTGATATTGAACACAATATGGAAAAATATGCCTATGCCTGCCAGGGAAAAAAACTGGCAACCTGCTTTTATGAACCCAGCACCAGAACCCGACTTAGCTTTGAATCAGCCATGCTGAATCTGGGCGGCAGTGTTATCGGCTTCTCCGATGCCGGTTCCTCCTCTGCCTCCAAAGGAGAGAGTGTATCTGATACTATCCGGGTTATCTCCTGTTTTGCAGACATCTGTGCCATGCGCCATCCCAAGGAGGGAGCCCCTATGGTAGCTGCCAGTAAATCCTCCATCCCTGTGATCAATGCAGGAGACGGTGGACATCAGCATCCTACGCAAACCTTGACTGATTTACTGACTATCCGTTCCCTATCAGGTAAGCTGGAGAATTTTACTATCGGTCTGTGCGGAGATTTAAAGTTTGGCCGTACCGTCCATTCTCTTATCAATGCACTGGTACGCTACCCCAATATTCGCTTTATCTTTATTTCACCGGAAGAACTCAAGGTACCCGACTACATTATCGAAATGCTGAAGGAAAAAGACATCCCCTTTGAGGAGGTAATCCGATTAGAGGACAGTATGCCCCACCTGGACCTCCTGTATATGACCAGAGTACAGAGAGAACGCTTTTTTAATGAGGAGGACTATATCCGGCTAAAGGATTTTTATATTCTCAATAAAGAAAAGATGAATCTGGCCAAGGAGCATATGTTGGTACTCCATCCTCTGCCCAGAGTCAATGAAATCTCTGTAGATGTAGATGAGGATCCCAGAGCTGCTTATTTTAAGCAGGTACAATATGGGGTCTATGTGCGAATGGCTTTGATTCTGACCCTGTTGGAAATCCAAGTAGATGAGGAGGAATAGTTTATGTTAAATGTCGGAAAAATAGAAGAAGGCTTTGTACTGGATCATATTGAGGCCGGTAAAAGTCTGTCCATCTACCACCATCTGCAGCTGGATAAGCTGGACTGTACCGTGGCTATTATTAAGAATGCCAAAAGTAATAAAATGGGAAAAAAGGATATTCTTAAGGTAGAATGTGATATTGATACCTTAAATCTGGATGTACTTGCTTTTATCGACCACAATATCACAGTCAACGTCATTAAGGATGGCGATATTGTAGACAAAAAGGAGTTGATTCTGCCCAAAGAAATCCGAAATATTATCCGGTGCAGAAACCCCCGATGTATTACCTCCATTGAACAGGAGCTGCCCCATATTTTCGTTTTAACGGATGAACAGAAAGAAATCTATCGCTGTAAATACTGTGAAGAAAAATATGATGAATAGATTAACCCTGAATAGAAAGAAGGTTTTTTCGTGAAACTGGATATGCACTGCCATACGAAGGAAGGCTCCCTAGATGGAAAGCTTCCCCTGGAGGATGCCATTAATCTGCTGCTGGAAAAGGGCTATCAGGGTATGCTGATGACCGACCACAACTCCTATCAGGGCTACCGTAATTATAAACGTCATCAGCAGGAGATTCAGCAACGGCTGCCTCAGGATTTTGTGGTTTTAAAAGGTATTGAATACGACACCATAGATGCAGGACATATTATTGTGATTATGCCCACAGGAGTAAAGCTACCTCTGCTGGAGCTAAGAGGCCTGCCTGTCAATCTTCTTATCGACATTGTCCACCATTTTGGCGGCATCCTGGGACCTGCCCATCCCTGTGGTGAAAAATATTTAAGCCTGCTCCATACGAAAAAAGGGAAAAAATACCAGGATTTTATTTCCCGCTTTGACTTTATTGAAACCTTCAATGCCTGTGAATCTCCGACTTCCAATCAGGCAGCTGCCGATTTGGCTACCCGATTCCATAAGCCCGGGATTGGAGGCAGTGATTTCCATCGAGCTGACTGTGCAGGTATGGGCTATACTTTGATAGAAGCCCACATCAAGGATGAAACAGATTTTATCCGGGCTGTTACTGCCGGTGTTCCTATCACCTCAGGAGGAGACTACTATCTGCATACCACAAAGCAGAAAATCGGTCGGATGAACAATTTACTGATTTACTCCTTCTGGGTATACAACAAGGTTTCTGCCCTGCACAGGCGACGCAGAAGAAAGAAAAATTTAAAGGAATATCATCTGTTGACTGACCAGCTTTCCAAGGAATCCAGTCATACCAAGTCCAGGCTTCCATAATATTTTGCCATATGGGGCTGTCGCAAAATGAGATTTCGTCGTAATTATTATGTTACAGAAAATTTTTATTTTAGAGCAGCCCTTGTCCATTGGCACGATATTATATCCACTCCACATATAAAGGGAAACAGCCTGTAAACTCCTTTCTCCCTATCCACCTATTTCATTCATCTTATACAAACACAGGAGGTCTCCATGAAAAACCGTAAGAAACCACGAACCATACAAATTGGCCATCGAGCATATCATTGGGCATATTACTATGATGATATGGACTTTATCAACTATCCCTACTCCTATTATCTTTTAATTCCCAAATACAATCCACGGTTAAAGGTAAGAATCTATTTTAGGAAGTATGAGCCTGCCATGAACTTAGCTGTATACCCTAATGAAGGTATCCCCTGTTCCTATCAAGGGCGGCAGGTAGTACTGAATCTATGCCGTCCCTATTATGCCAGACAGGTGATTGAGTATGTATTTTCCTATTGTTTCCCAGATACCACTCAGGGCGAAATCTCCATAAAGGATGGAGAAGCCATCTTAGAACAGTTAGGCTATTCCGATTTTTATAGATAGTAGGTCACTTTTCCCACCAAACTTCCTTTAGTTCCTGCAAGGCCTCCTTAAAACGTTTTGACACCATGGTAGGATGATTTTTTAATATTCTCCTTACATAAAAATTTTTTCTTTGCTTAAGACTTTTTTTGTTTTCCACATATATTTTGAATTTTATACGCATCTGAGCAAGTTCATCCTTGGTACTTTCCGAATACTCCTCCATGCTGTTTTGAAGTGTTTCCTTTAGCTGTGCCATTCGCTCCTCAATTGCCTGAACCAAATCCTCCAATTGTTCTTCTCTTTCCTTCTTCTTTACCTTTCGGTCTTCATTGGTAACAGCAATCAATACATCCAAACGCTTTTGTATCCTTTCCAAATTCTCCTTGGTTTCTTCCATTCGAATCAACACATCCCTTAAATCGATAGCCTCTCTGAAGGACAGAGTAAAATCTGCTACAATCACAACGGTCAAAATAAAAACTATGGGAAGCAAAGTCTTTTCCGGGATACCCCTTACAAAATCCTCCACTGGCTGATGCAGAACCTCTGTCATTAAGATAGTTAAGCTACCCCAGGCTAAACTGGAACTCAGACAGATATGCCCTTGAAAGTTAAACTTTTGTTTTGAATAATCCCAATATTTTATTTTAAAGATGGTCTCCATCACTACCCCTGTTATATATTCTAAAATTGTAGCTCCGATACAGCCCATAACATAAGTAAGCACCAGACTGTCCTGAACCGGTGCTGAGACCACCAGCATCATCAACGCACCACTACCGTACAATGGTAGAAATGGTCCTCTGATAAATCCTCTGTTAATCAGCTTCTTGTTTTTGATAGATACATAGACAGATTCAAAGCACCATCCAAAAAAACAATAAAAATAAAAGAAAAATAACCATTGAATACCTGTATACTGATACATACTATCCTTCCTCTAACTTTTGAACTTTTCAATGGTAGATACCCACAGACACATTCCACTTCCCCTTTTTCGTCTCCCATCCTACTCCATAATATATAAATCTTCCATAACCTCTGACAGAAACTACATCGCCGGCTTTCAACATATAGCTGTTGTTCTCATTTAACCTGCCATTCACATAGATTTTTCTCTCCCGAAACAGTTCCACACTTGTACTTCTGGAAAGCTGGTATACCTTAGCCACCATTCCATCTATTCGCTCAGAAGCTACCGTAAGACTGACTGACTCCGGCTCTCTCACTGGCAGCTCCTGTTCTATGTCCACTCTGGTACATCGAACCTTAGTATGCCTTACCTTCTCCAGATTTTCCACAAGATAATCTGCTATTTTTTCCTCACAAAATACAAAGGCCGACTTTCCTTCAATAAAAATGTCTCCCAAAGTACCTCTTGAAATTCCCAGATTCATTATTGCTCCCAGAAAATCCCTGTGCGTTACCTGTTCTGCAAACTTTTCCATTACTGGCTTCACGGACAGGCAGACAATGGGAAAATCCTCCTGATAGCCCAAACTTTCCTCACTGCCAAATCTTAGCATCCGCCTTTCACAGGCTTCCATTCCCCCATACAGTTTATAGTCTATCCCCTGTATGCGGGAGACTATTCCATAAAAAGCATCCTGTTCTGCCATACTAAGAAAACTGGTATAAGTATAGATATTATGCTCATAGGATTTTCTGGCCAGCTCCTCCATTCGCTTTTTTAACTGTTCTATTTCCTTTTCACTCTCTGCTGCCATCTTCTCTTCTTCTGGCATATCAGCTTATACAAAGCTGATAATCTCCTCCTTTGGTGCTTTCGTTTTTTCCACACTGACAGCCTCTAAAATGGGTCCTTCTCCGCCATAGTCTGCAAAATATTCCTTTTTCATCCGGGCAGTTACCTTGACCCACTGTCCATCCTCCAGCTTCTCCGCTTCCTTGTAGGCACAAGCAAATCCCAGAAATGCCATATCATCAGCACAACAGGTCATCGCCAATCTGCCCGGTACAAAGTAGCCCTTGGGAAACTCATCCGGCTTCATGACCATTGCCTTAAATGCCACCTTTTTTCCAAGATAACGCTCCAAATGATCCAGGCAATCCAAATACCAGATTCCATACCCTATATGATCCAGCTCTATCGTTTCTGCCTGCAGATTATAAGGAAGCTCCTCCTCCAGCAGCTCATCAATTTCTCCATTGGTATCCTCAAAAACAATCTCTGCCTTGGGATTAATCGCCTTAATACTCCGTTTATAGCTGCTTAAATCCTCCAGCCCATCACAACGGTTAAAAATAATCAGTTCTGACTTTCTGACCATTTCTGCCAGCAGAGATTTCATATTGTTAAAATACATGGCAAAGGTAGTTCCATCTATGGTAGTTACCTGCTGCTCCACTGCCCAATGCCAGGGCAGCTTTATCTCCTTATAATTCCACATTCCATTGTATTCAATAATAATACGCTCTGGCCTGTGCTTCTTTTCCAGCTCAATCAGATAGGCAGGGGTAAATTCCTCCTCATCCTCTATCAGCTCCAATACCGTTTGTGTACCTTCCAGCAGCTCCTCCTCATACTCCACTTCACCCTCCTCACAGAGAATCAACAGGGTCTTTCCCTTAATCTGAAAGTAGGGCTGCTCCAACGTGTAAGCAATAAACTCTGTTTTACCACTCTCCAAAAATCCATTAATTATATATACCGGCTTCATGTTGTCTCATCCCTCCTCCTAAGCTTGTCTATCTCTAAAAAGCTTCTCTAGATTTTCCTCCTTCATCTGAGAACCAATTACACAAATTTTTCCCGTTACGTCTGCCTTTCCCTCTCTCACTTCCCACTCTCCTGGTACATAATCGAAATGCAACCAGATACCATTTCCTGCCGCAACCATTCCCTTAGCTCTCAGCACAAAACCATATTCGTCTTCCTTCTCCAACTCTCCCAATATGGATTCCAGCCTTTCCCTCGTATAAACAGTGGGGGTCTCCAAGCCCCAGCTGGTAAAAACCTCATCTGCATGGTGATTATGATGCTCATGGTCATGACAGCCACAGGAGCCTTCCTCTCCATGCTTATGCTCGTGACCATGATGACCTTCTCCATGGCTACAGCCGCAGGAGCCTTCCTCTCCATGCTTATGCTCGTGACCATGATGACCTTCTCCATGACCACAGCCACAGGAGCCTTCCTCTCCATGCTTATGCTCGTGACCATGATGACCTTCTCCATGACCAC
>JAFXJR010000007.1 GCA_017532145.1 Lachnospiraceae bacterium
TCATCATTTGGCAAAGTCTATAAGTGATGTATCGTGGTATGAGCTGACAAGACAGTTCGAATATAAAGCAAAGTGGAATGGCAGGGAATATATCAAAATAGATACATTTTATGCTAGCAGCCAACTATGTTCGGCTTGCGGATACCAAAATACAGAGACAAAAGATTTATCAATAAGAGAATGGTTGTGTCCTGTTTGCGGTGCAAAGCATGATAGAGACATCAATGCGGCAAAGAATATACTGGCAGAAGGATTAAGACAAAGACAAATAGCATAAGAAGAATAAATAGGGCAGGGACTGCCCGAATTAACGCCTGTGGAGATAGTAGGTTACGAGGTCTGCGAAGCAGGAAGCCCATTGGCTTTAGACAATGGGTAGTTCACAGTTTAGTTATACAAACATAGAAAAGTGAAAAATATTTATAAGAATAGTAATAATTACTATTTCTATCTTTATCTTTACATTAGAAGAATCTCCATGATATAATATTTTTATTATAAAGAAAATGGTAACTATTCAATCGGTCTGTACACTGTACACTTGCTGTGCTCGCTGTAGGAAAACGTAGCGGTAACAAGGTAATGGTAAGGATACTGAACAGTTACTGTGGACGAATAAAAGGAGGACATCAATATGGGTTTTTTAGAGGGTAAGACTGCAATTGTGACTGGTGCAGGAAGGGCATTGCTAAGTGATGGAAGATGTGGTTCTATTGGATATGGTATCGCTACAGCCTATGCCAAGGAAGGGGCAAATCTGGTGATTACAGGCCGTAATCTACAGAAGCTGGAGGATGCAAAAGCTGAACTGGAATCTCTTTATCAGGTTAAGGTTTTGGCCATTCAGGCAGATGTAAGTGCAGGGGCAGACAATGAGGCAGTGGTAGCTCATGTGGTAAAGCAGACGGTAGATACCTTTGGCGGTGTGGATGTGCTGATTAATGTGGCACAGGCTTCCGCTTCTGGAGTGACTCTGGCAGACCATACAACGGATCAGTTTAATCTGGCAATGTATTCCGGTTTATATGCAACCTTTTATTATATGCAGGCTTGTTATCCTTATTTAAAAGAAAGTAAAGGCTCTGTGATTAATTTTGCTTCCGGCGCAGGACTGTTTGGTAACTATGGGCAGTGTGCTTATGCAGCAGCAAAAGAAGGAATCCGTGGACTTACTCGTGTAGCAGCAACAGAATGGGGTAAGGATGGAATCAATGTAAATATTATCTGTCCGATTGCCTGGACTGCCCAGCTGGAGAATTTTGAAAAGGCTTATCCGGAAGCATTTAAGGCAAATGTACATATGCCTCCTATGGGACATTATGGTGATCCGGAGACAGAGATTGGTCGTGTCTGTGTGCAGTTGGCTTCCCCGGATTTTAAATATCTGACGGGAGAGACCTTGACATTGGAAGGTGGTATGGGGCTTAGACCATAAGGATAGATAGAATATTTGTAATGCAGACAATGTTTCATCCCCTGGAAAGGATTTTCCTGGGGATGAATTGTTGTGTAGGTTGAATGATATTATAGAAAGTGTGTAGGATTATTAAATGAATGTTTGAAGTTTTTTAATAGATTTTCTTGAAGGATTGGTAAAAAATAGATTGTATAATTTAAAAAACTATGCTATACTGCAAAAGTAACTGATGATACTTGTGGAAAGGAGGACGATTGCTATGTTAGAGGAAAAATATGAGAACAATATCATAAAGATCAACATAGACATAAGGCATGATTGTCTTTCCTCTTTATACGGGTATTCATATTTTTTGTAGGTATTTATCTGTTTAGTTGTATGATAAGCAAATACAGGTTTGAAATAAGGCAACTATATTCCATTGGCTTTAGACAATGGTTGGTTCACCGGAATATTTAGGAAAAAGAGAGAATTGGAATCAAACACCCTTATGAGGTGTTTTTTTTGTGCCTGTTTTACAACCTGTTGGAAGATATTCTTTTATTCTGTTTACTGAATACTTTTCAATAGGTACTGGAAAGGAAAAAGATGAATTTAGCAATTACAGTTAATCAGGAAGAATTAGCAGAGGTATTATTAAATATTGCACCAATCCGTCCCGTGTTTATTTGGGGAGCACCGGGAATCGGAAAGTCTGCACTGGTAGAGCAGTTTGCAGAAAATGTAGGACTGCCCTGTGTCTCCTTGCTGGGCAGTCAGCTGGCACCAGAGGATATTATAGGTATTCCTCAGATTAAGGGAGAGGTATCTGAGTTTTTGCCGCCTAAAATGATTGCCCGAAAGGAGCCGTATGTGCTGTTTTTGGATGAATTGAATGCCTGCAGTCAGGATGTGCAGAAAGCTTTCTATTCTTTGATTCATGAAAGAAGGATTGGAGAATATTATCTGCCTCAGGGAAGTATCGTTATTGGTGCAGGAAACAGGGCAAAGGATGGAGCCATTGTAAAGACGATGTCGTCGGCACTGATTAACAGGATGTTTCATGTGCAGATGAAGCCTGATGTAGATCGGTGGATTGCCTGGGGATATGAAAATCTCCTTCATCCTTGGGTACTGGAATATATTTCACAACGGCCGGATCACCTGTTTTCCGAGCCACCGAAAACAGAAGAGCCATATTCTACTCCTCGCTCCTGGCATATGCTGAGTGATGCGTTAAAGGAATGGGGAGACAAAATTCCAGAAACCCAGCTCAAAATACTTGCCTATGGTAGTATTTCTCCTGCTCATGCAGGTATGTTTCTTGCCTTTACCAAACAGGCAGGAAATAAATTTTTATTAAATGAGATTGTGAAAGGGACAGAAAAGTGGCCTGACAAGCCAGAGGAAAGGGATGTACTTTATTTTTTGGCTCAAACCTTTCGTGCAAGGCTGTGGCATGATTTGCCTGAGAACAGACAGAAGATGAACAGAGAAGCCAATTTTTTGGTACATAGAGGAAAAGCTTTAATCAAGGATTTGGCCTCCATCAATATGGAGATAGCCCGTATGGTGGTAGCAGAGGAAGGCATGAACCGACTGCCGGACTGGTTTTTGCTGGAGATTGTCCGCGATATTCCCAGGCTGATAGAGAAGGGAAGGTGAGGATAATGGCAAGGAAGGAAAGGAAACAGAAGGAAGAAAAGAAGGAGGATTTTTTTGAAGGAATCTGGCTCTTTAAAAATCATAGTCTGTTTGGCAGAATCTATGGAATCAATATCTGGTTTCGGGATAATAGAAATGCACCAGCCTGTACAGTGAATGGGAAGGGAGAAATCATCATCAACAGAAAGGTAAAGCAGGAGCTGTCTGCAGGAGAATGGTTTTATTTGATTGCCCATCAGTACCTGCATAGTGCCTTCGGACATTTTGATCAAGACAAGTTGCCAGAAAGGACGTTGGTTATAGGAGAAGAAAAGGACTGGTTGGATGAAAAGTGTTGGAAGCTGGCCTGTGACCTGTATAATAGGAAGTTTTTAAAGGATATGAGGATAGGGAATTGTCCTTTTCCGGAGGAAAGCTTCGACATTGGAAGTATGGATGAGAGAGGTATCTATAAATATCTGCTGGAAAATGGGTGGACAGAGGCTCTGCAGGAAGAAGCTGCTACTATGTCCAGACTGGTGACTATGGAAGGACTGTCTCATCCCAACGTATATGCCAAAAAAAATCCTGATAGGGAAGCCTTTGCCAAAGCATTGGCAGAAGTAGTCCGGGATGTGCTTCGGAATGCCGGAGAGGAGGCAGGGAACAGCAGCTGTAGTGAAAGAGTGAGACTGGCAAAGGAGTGGTTTATTAGTCACTATCCCCTATTGGGAGGATTGGCTGCCGGTTTTCAGATTCAGGAGGATTATGGAATATGCTGTCGGGAAGAAATTCAGATTGCGGCAGTGGATATAGAGGAAGGAATGATTTTCCTGAATCCTGCTGCCCGTCTGGAAATGGAGGAGTTGAAATTTGTACTGGCTCATGAATTTCTCCATGCGGCCTTGCTTCATCATGAGCGATGTCAGGGTCGGGATGCCTATCTATGGAATGTGGCCTGTGATTATATAATCAACGGATGGCTGGTGGAGCTGGGAGTGGGCTGTATGCCGGAGGGAGCTTTGTATGATCCTGCTCTGAAAGATTTGTCTGCGGAGAGTATTTATGACAGGCTGGTGGGGGATTTACGGAGAGCCAGAAAGCTGCTGACCCTGAGAGGTTATGGAAAGGGAGACGTGATAACAGGAGGATACCATGGAGGAAGAGAAGGAAAGCTGGGCAGAAATCTGGAGGATTTTTACAAAGAGGCCATCAGACAGGGGTTGGAATTTCATGAAAGCAGTAGACGAGGGTGCCTTCCGGCAGGTCTGGTGGAGGAAATCCGGGCTATTGGTATGCCTCCCATTCCCTGGGATGTACAGCTGGCACAATGGTTTGAAGATTATTTTCCCCTGCCGGAAAAGTATCGTAGCTATGCCAGACCCAGCAGAAGACAGGGCAGTAGCCCGGATATTCCTCGTCCCAGACTAACGGATTTGGACAGAGAGGAGCGGAGCAGAACTTTTGGTGTAGTGATTGATACTTCTGCTTCCATGTCAGTAAAAATGCTGGCAATGGCCTTGGGCAGTATTGCCAGCTTTGCGACATCCAGGGAAGTACCCTTAGTACGGGTGATTTTTTGTGATGCAGCAGCCTATGATGCCGGCTATATCAGACCGGAGGAACTGACGGAACAAATAGAAGTAAAGGGCAGGGGAGGTACACGTCTCCAGCCTGGTGTGGATTGTTTGCTACAGGCTAAGAATTTTCCCAAGGATGGTCCCATACTGATTATTACAGATGGAGAGGTGGAATCAGATTTAAGAGTGAAACGAGAGCATGCCTTTCTGATACCTAAGGGAAAGAGACTACCGTTTCGGAGTTGGGGGAAGGTGTTTTATTTGTAAGGATATGAATGAACCACATCTTAAAGGAAACAAGGAAGGGAATAGACTTCATTATTATTGTGATCAGATTCAGGGAGTGCAAAAATCCCAATTTCCCTTGTACTTCCCCATAGAATCTGCTATAATCGTTAAGAAATAATTGACTGGAGACACAGCCAATTAATGAGTAAAGGAAATATCATAAAGACAAAAGGAGAGGTAACAATGAAAGGAAATATTGTTGTTGGACAGTCTGGCGGACCTACTGCTGTAATTAACTCATCAGTAGCTGGTGTGTATGCAGCGGCTAAGAAGCTGGGAGTAAAAAAGGTATACGGTATGGTACACGGTATCCAGGGATTTTTGCAGGATAATCTCTGCGATTTGGACGAGTATCTGGCAGATGAGACAGGAATTGAGCTTCTGAAGAGAACTCCCTCTGCCTTCCTGGGATCTTGCCGTTTTAAGATGCCCAAGATTGAAGGACATGAGGAGGTGTATGAGAAGGTATTTGAGATTATGGAGAAGCATGATATCGAATGTCTGTTCTATGCAGGAGGAAACGACTCCATGGATACAGTAAAGATGCTTTCTGACTATGCAGCAGCACACAATAAGCCTCAGAGATTTATGGGTGTACCCAAGACCATCGATAATGACCTTCCGATTACCGACCATTGTCCGGGATATGGTTCTGCAGCAAAATATATTGCAGCCAGCTTAAAGGAAATTATCCGTGACAACGAGTCCTTCGGTGTAGAAAAGCCTACCGTATGTATCGTAGAGATTATGGGTCGTCATGCAGGATGGCTGACTGCAGCAGCAGCTTTGGCAAAGGGTGAGGACTGCAGTGGCGTAGACGCTATCTACCTGCCGGAAGTAACCTTCGATATGGATAAGTTTATGGCTAAGGTAAAGGATTTGGCTGCAAATAAGCATTCTGTTGTTATTGCAGTTTCTGAAGGTGTTTCTCTGGCAGATGGACGTTTCGTATGTGAGCTGGCAGATGCAGACAAGAAGGTAGATGCTTTTGGGCACAAGCAGCTTTCTGGTACAGCAGCTTATCTGGCTTCTCTGGTAGCAGCAGAAACCGGATTAAAGACTCGTGCAGTAGAGTTTTCTACTCTGCAGAGAGCAGCTACTCACTTAGCTTCTCTGACAGACATTAACGAGGCATTCCAGGTTGGTTATGATGCAGTTGTGGCAGCTGAAGAAGGCAAGACTGGTATGATGATTACTCTGGACAGAAACGGAGATGCTCCTTATCAGTGCGGTACCAGTGCGTATGATATTCATGCTATCGCTAATGTGGAAAGACCGGTTCCTGCTGAGTGGATTACAGAGGATGGCTGTGGACTGAATGAGGGCTATGAGAAGTATGCAAGACCGTTGATTATGGGCGAGCTTCAGCCTCTCTTTGTCAATGGACTTCCCAGACATTTAGTAAGGAAATAGTCATTATTCAATAGGTCTGCACACTTGTTGCGCTGACCGTAGGAAAACGTAGCGGCAGCGATGGTAACTGTGCAGGTACTGAACAGTTACAGAAAATAAAACGGATAGATTAGATAAGAAGGAGTCTGCGATGAAGAACCAATTTGGTTTTTTTATCGCAGGCTCCTTTTTTGGCTAAAAAGCTAAACAAGTGCAAAAGAGGTGACAGGCACAACTTACTACAATCCTCATAATAATAATAGATAGAGCCGGTAAGGGAGGAGAATATGGCGGAATATGATATTGCTGTAATTGGAGGAGACAAACGAACCGCTTATATGATTCCTTTTTTTATGGAGAGGGGATATCGTGTAATCGGCTATAAAGTATGTCATACCAAGGAGGAGATTCAACCGGATGGCAATGCGGATACTCTGCGTCAGGCTTTAGAGTCAGCAGGGACTATTGTGGGAGGGATTCCTATAGAAAAAAAAGGAGTGCTGAATCTTCGGGAATTGTCTCGTCATCTCAGAAGATGCCACACAGTGTTTGGGGGAGTGATTCCAGAGGCATTTCGTCAGGAATGCGGAGAAAGAGGAATCCCCTGCCATGACTTTATGAAGGATGAGGGGCTGGCTATTTTTAATGCAATAGCTACAGCGGAGGGAGCTATTTTAGAAGCACTCCAGCATAAGGAAACCAATATACACCAAAGCAAAAGCCTGGTACTGGGCTATGGGCGATGCGGAAAGGTACTGAGTGATAAGCTGAAGGCTCTTTGTGCAGAGGTAACAGTATGTACAGCCAATCAGACAGAACTGGCACTGGCAGAATCCCTGGGAATGAAGGTATTTCCTGTCAGTCAATTGACAGAGAAGCTTTCATCGTTTGAATATATTTATAATACCGTTCCGGCAGTACTTTTGACTAAGGAGAGGTTAAAGCGGATAAGAACGGATGCTTTGGTTATTGATATTGCATCAGGCAGAGGCGGACTGGATTATGACCAGGCTAAACAGCAGCAGCTAAAGGCTTTCCATTGTCTGGGATTGCCAGGAAAGTATGCAGCCAGAGTATCTGCAGGACGTTTGGCTGACTATGTAATAGAAAAATTAATGTAACTATTCAGTGGAAAAAGGAGTGATTATTATATGGAGCTGGAAGGCAAAAAGATAGGAATTGCACTGACAGGATCCTTTTGTACCTTTGAGAAAGTGTTTCAGGAACTGGAGAAGCTGGTAGAAAAAGGAGCTGAGGTATATCCTATTGTTTCAGATTCTACCCAGACTATCGATAATAGATTTGGAAAAGCTGAGCAATTTTTAAAAAGAGCAGAAGCCATTACCAACAGACCGCCTATTCGGAGCATCGTTCAGGCAGAGCCTATTGGACCTAAGGGCTATCTGGATGTATTGGCTATCTTACCCTGTACGGGCAATACAGCTGCTAAGCTGGCAGGAGGTATTACCGACACTCCTGTATTGATGGCAGCCAAGGCACATTTAAGAAATAATAAGCCACTGGTGATTTTTATTTCTACTAATGACGGACTGGGAATGAATATGAAAAATATTGGACTTTTGCTGAATACAAAGAATATCTACTTCGTCCCCTTTGGTCAGGATGATCCAAAAAAGAAGCCTAATTCCCTGGTTGCCCACTGTGACCGTTTGCTTCCTGCTTTGGAACTGGCATTAGAGGGTAAACAGCTTCAGCCTTTATTGGAATCACATACGGAAGGCAGATAAATTCGGATAAAATGGGAATAATAGTGTGAGCTTGGAAAGTAAAGGCAGATGGGAAAGGCAGGGAAAAGAAGAATGTGTGGAATTGCAGGATTTTGCAGCCGTAGAATAAATTATGAAAAGGAGACACCAAAATGGCAGGCAGTACTGAAGGAGATGAATCAGCTGCAAAAGCACAGGGGACCCGATGAGGAAGGGAGCTTTTTAGACTCCCATTGTGGGCTTGCTCAGGTAAGGCTTTCCATTATTGATTTGGCAGCAGGACAGCAGCCGATGAAACGCAGGGTGGGCAGCAGAGAGTGCATAATTGTATACAATGGCGAAATCTACAATATGAGGGAATTAAAAAAAGAATTGAAAAAAGAAGGGGTCTCTTTTGAGACAGACAGTGATACAGAGGTGATTCTGGCAGGCTTTATGTATCAGGGAGTAGAGTTTGTAAAAAGGCTGAATGGAATTTTTGCCTTTGCCATATGGGAGCCGGGGGAACAAAAACTGCTGCTGTTCCGTGACAGGATGGGAGTAAAGCCTTGTTTTTACAGCCAACAGGAGCATACACTGATTTTTTCTTCGGAGATTAAAGGCATCTTAAGCTTTCCGGGAATGGAGGCTGTAGTAGACAGGGAAGGCCTTTGCGAGGTACTGGGACTAGGTCCTGCCAGAACGCCAGGAAAAGGTGTTTTCCGGGGAGTCAGGGAGCTGCTTCCCGGACATTATCTGGAGTTTCAGGGAGAGGAGTGCAGACAGTATTGCTTCTGGAGGCTGGAGAGTTGTCCGCATCAGGATTCCTGGGAGGAAACTGTGGAGAAAATGCAGTTTTTGGTGGGAGATGCAGTTCGTATGCAAATGCTTTCAGATGTTCCTGTCTGTACCTTTTTATCAGGAGGAGTAGACAGCAGTCTGGTTACGGCTATCTGCAGCAAAGAACTGCAGAAACAGGGAAAGGTACTGTCTACCTATTCCTTTGATTTTAAGGATAATGACAGAAATTTTCAGGCAAATGCTTTTCAGCCCTCTCAGGACAGACCTTGGGTGGATGTGGTAAAAGAGTATGCCCATACCAACCATACTTATCTGGAGTGTCGCAATGAGGAACTGTATGATGACCTGTTTACAGCGGTGGAGGCCAGGGATTTGCCCTGTATGGCAGACGTAGAATCCTCCATGCTTTATTTTTGCAGAAAGGTGGCAGCCAGACATAAGGTAACACTCACTGGAGAGTGTGCAGACGAGATTTTTGGAGGCTATCCCTGGTTTCATAAAAAGGAGTGTCTGGAGGCAGGTACCTTTCCTTGGTCCATGGATTTTACCACCAGAACCATGCTGTTAAAGGAGGAGGTAGTCAGTCAACTTTCTCTGCAGGAGTATATGCAGGCTGCCTATGAAACAACGGTGAATGAAACGCCCTTGTTAGCAGGAGAGAGCAGAGAGGAAAGGCAGCGAAGAAAAATGGCTTATCTGAATCTGCGTTGGTTTATGCAGACGTTGCTGGAGCGGATGGATAGAACCAGTATGCATGTAGGGTTGGAGGCCAGAGTTCCCTTTGCTGACCATCGTATAGTGGAATATGCATGGAATGTACCCTGGGAAATGAAATGCAGCGGTGGTATCGTCAAGGGTCTGCTGAGGGCGGCCGGACAGGAATATCTGCCTTCTGAAGTACTTTATCGGAAGAAGAGTCCTTATCCTAAAACCTATGACCCGGCTTATGAAGGTCTGGTAAAAAGGAAATTGAAGGAAATCATTCATGATATACAGGCACCAATCAATGCTCTTTTGGATGGCAGGAAGGTAGAGGCATTTATGGATAGTCCCACCGACTATGCCCGTCCCTTTTATGGACAGCTGATGGCAGGACCGCAGCTTTTGGCTTATCTGTTGCAGATAAATTATTGGTTGGAGCATTACCATATCCGTTTGGTATAAGGATATCAAAACTGTTTTGATAGGTTAATTTTCATACCCACGCCCTTCTCTGCGGGGCGTGGAGAGAACGTATAAATTCAGTCAATGCATCATCTTTAATTAACTGCCCCTTTGACTAGTCAGCTGGCTGATAGGTGAATGGTAGTATGACCAGTAATCGTTCAGAAGCTGTCTTGGAGCATCTTGAAAAGAAACGAAATACAGGATATAATAGAGATAAAAGATGAACCGTGATTACAGAGGAGAAAGCAGAGGGGAACGGATGGCAGCTGGAGATAAACAATATAGAGAACATAAACTGAGAATCGTAAATATTTGGAATTTGGTTTTGATTTTGATTTTGCTTCTGGTGAGCTTAGGGGATTGTTACCTCCTGTATCGAACCGCCAGTGAGCAGTATCAGATTCGGCTGGAGGAAACAGGAGAAAGACTGGCAGAAGCCGTTCAGGATAAAATGAATATGGCATTACAGTATCTGGAGGGATTAGCAGAATGTTTTTTCAACAAGGAAGATATTCACTCTCGGGAGGCGTTGGATACTTTAATTCGGGTGGAGCAGAGGAACCTTTTTACAAAGATGTGGCTGACTAAGATAGACGGCAGGGCGATTTCTTCTGATATGGAGGAAGCAGATGCTGCAGACCAGGAATATTTGGAGCGGGCCAAAAAGGGAGAAAGTGGTATTTCTCAGGTACAGACCTGGCAAATGAATGGAGAACATAACGTGGTACTCTTTGCCCCCACCTACTATCAGGGAAACGTAAGTGGTATGCTTATCGGTATTCTCCAGTTGGACACCCTTCTGGAAGTAATGAAGGTTCAGGGATTTAGCGGAAGGGGATATTGTGCAGTCATAACAGAGACGGGAGAGGTACTGGTAAGTAATGGTGAGGCAAAAGTAGAGTCGGAAAGCAGATATGATTATTTAATACAAACGTCAGTTCTTGACTGGAGCATCCTGGTTTCTTTCCCTGAAAGTGTGATAGCAGGAGAGATTCAGTATGACTTGATTCTGACGGCTGTGATAGGGCTGATTTATGCTTTGGTATGTGGTTTGATTATCGTCAATACCTTTAGGGATAGAAGCCGAATACTAAGGGAAAAAGCATCTCAGGATTCTCTTACCCTGTTGTCTAATCGGGGAACCATTGAGCAGATTGTGGGACAAATGAGAGAAGGAAGAGAGAAGGATGCAGTACTGATGATTTTCGATATTGATAAATTCAAACAGGTTAATGATACCTTGGGACATAGTGTGGGTGATATTCTGTTAAAGGCAGTAGCTGAGCTGATGCGCAGAGAATTTAAGGATGCAGACTGTCTGTGCAGAATGGGTGGAGATGAGTTTGGTATTTTTATTCGGGAAGTGGCAGACAGGGAAGCCTTACTGCAGAGGGTAGATAGATTAAGAGATAAGGTAGGACAGCTTTCTCTGGCAGGAAGTCTGAAGTGTACAATCAGTATTGGTTTAGTGTTTGTAGCTGGCAGTGGGGAATTAAATACATTTGATACTATTTACCAGAGAGCCGATAAGGCCATGTATATCAGCAAAAAGGCTGGCGGCAACAGGGTTACAGTATATTCTGCAGAACAATAAAAGAGCAAGGAGGAATCCAACATGGAGCAGGTAAAGCGGCAGAAGGACATGACGGTGGAAGAGCTGGAAACAGCATTGGAAAGACTTTCACAAAAAAGGTATAACCGTAATGTAGAAGAACTGACGGACAAGGAAGCATACGTCTGTCTGTTGGAACTGACAAAGGAGGCAATGGCGACAACAGAGCCAATTAAAGGAGCAAAGAAGGTCTATTATATTTCCGCAGAATTTTTGATTGGAAAGCTGTTGTCCAATAATCTGATTAATCTGGGTATCTATGATAAGGTTGCTGAAGTATTAAAAGTTAAGGGAAAGGAACTGGCAAAAATGGAAGAAATAGAGCCGGAGCCATCTCTGGGAAATGGAGGACTGGGAAGGCTGGCAGCTTGCTTTTTAGACTCTATTGCTACTTTGGGACTGCCGGGAGAGGGAATCGGTCTGAACTATCATTTTGGTCTGTTCCGTCAGGTATTCAGGGACAGGCTGCAGAAAGCAGAAAAGAACGACTGGATAGAAGAAGCTTCCTGGTTAAACAAGACAGATATTGGCTTTCAGGTAGCTTTTGGAGAGCGTAAGGTAACTTCCAGACTGTACGATATTGATGTGGCAGGATATGGGAATGGAATCAATAAGCTTCGACTGTTTGATATAGAATCTCTGGATGAAAGTATCGTGGAAGAAGGCATCGATTTTGACAAGGAATTAATAGAAAAGAATCTGACTCTCTTTCTTTATCCCGATGATTCGGATGAGGCAGGCAATCTGCTGCGTATTTACCAGCAGTATTTTATGGTAAGCAATGGAGCACAGCTGATTCTTCATCAAATGAAGGAGGAAGGATATAATCTGCATCGGTTATATGACCATGCTGTGATACAGATTAACGATACTCATCCTACTATGGTCATTCCTGAGTTAATCAGGCTTCTGGTGAAAGAAGAGGGCTTTGGTATGGAAGAGGCGATTAATGTAGTCAGCAAAACCTGTGCCTATACGAACCATACTATTCTGGCTGAAGCATTGGAAAAGTGGCCGTTAAGATATTTGAAGAAGGTAGTGCCTCAGCTGATTCCGATTATTAAGGAATTGGACAGGCGGATAAAGGCAAGGAATAAGGATCCCAAGGTACAGATTATCGATAAGGATGGCAGAGTGCATATGGCTCATATTGATATTCATTATGGCTTTTCCGTAAATGGTGTGGCTGCTATTCATACACAAATTTTAAAGGATACTGAGTTGAATGCGTTCTATAAGCTGTATCCGGGTAAGTTTAACAATAAGACTAATGGTATCACCTTTAGAAGATGGCTTCTGGCATGTAACAGGGAACTGGCTGATTTCCTTGGGGAAACCATAGGAGAGGACTATAAAAAGGATGCAGGCTGTTTGGAAAAGCTGCTGGAATATCAGGATGATCAGACAGTACTGGATAAATTGGCTGAAATTAAGATGAATAGAAAGAAGGAGCTGGCTGCCTATGTGAAGGAGGCAGAGGGCGTTGTACTGAATCCGGATTCTATTTTTGATATTCAGATTAAAAGAATGCATGAATATAAACGTCAGCAGATGAATGCATTGTATATCATTCATAAGTATTTGGAGATTAAAGCAGGGAAAAAGCCTGCTACTCCTTTGACCTTCTTATTTGGAGCCAAAGCAGCCCCTGCCTATGTGATTGCACAAGACATTATTCATCTGCTTCTTGTCCTGCAGGAGATTATCAATAAGGATTCGGAGGTTAATCCTTATATGACTCTTCTTATGGTAGAAAACTATAATGTAAGCTATGCAGAAAAGTTGATTCCGGCCTGTGATATTTCTGAGCAGATTTCTTTGGCATCCAAGGAAGCCTCTGGTACCGGAAATATGAAATTTATGCTGAATGGAGCAGTAACATTGGGTACATCTGATGGAGCTAATGTAGAGATTCATGAGCTGGTAGGAGACGACAATATCTATATTTTTGGAGAAAAGTCGGAAACGGTAATTAAGCATTATGAAAAGGCAGACTATGTTTCCAGAGATTACTATGAAAAGAGTCCTGTTATCAAGGAAGCAGTAGACTTTATCGTAGGTGAGCAGGCTTTAGCACTGGGACATAAGGAAAATCTGGAGAGACTGTATAAGGAATTGCTGAATAAGGACTGGTTTATGACTCTTCTGGATTTGGAGGATTATATTAAAGCCAAGGACAGAATATTCCAGGATTATGAGGATAGACAAAAGTGGAAAAAGATGATGTTGGTTAATATTGCAAAAGCAGGCTTCTTCTCCTCCGACAGAACGATTGCTGAATATAACAGAGATATCTGGAAACTATAAAAAATCAGACTATTGGATAAATAAAAAACCCCTAATGCTTCTGTATTTTTCAGAGCAATAGGGGTTTTTATCAAGTCTATTGACGAAGCTTAAACTGTTCTATCATAGCGTTTAAGGTATCCGCATTTGCACTCTGTTCCTGACTGGTTGCTGCAGTTTCCTCCGCAGCAGCGGAGGTATTTTGGACAAGACTGGAAATATGTCCTACATTCACAGTAATATGATTGAAGGCATTGGTCTGTGCATTCAAAGTCTCAGCAGCAGATTTCATTAACTCTACCGATTCTCCGGCTTTGTGGAGAACAATATTCAATGCTACTACCGTATCATCTGCGATGGTAAGGGCAGAGTTGACTGCACTAATCGCTTTTTCAATCAGCTTGTCGGTGTGGCTGACCGCACTGGTAGAGTCGTTAGCCAGGCTCTTTACTTCATCAGCAACGACAGCAAAGCCCTTGCCGGCTTCACCCGCTCTGGCCGCTTCAATGGCAGCATTCAATGCCAGCAGATTGGTCTGGTTGGCAATGCCATCAATGGTTTTCGTAATCGATTCGATTTCTACAGCAGCTTCCTGAATGTCGTTCATCGACAGCTTCAGCTCCTCCAGCTTCTGGCTGCTGGTAATCAGATACTGGCTGGCATCACTGGCTAAATCAGCAGATTCCTTAGTGGTTTTTGCTGTTTCTATCATCTGAGTATTCAACTCATTGGCTGCAGAGGAAAGACCATCAATTTCAGCAGCCTGATGAGTCGCACTTTCTGCCATATCAATAGAAGCATGGGACATCTGTCTGGCTCCTTCGGCTACACTGTCGGCTGTTTCTGTCATTTCATGAAATACATGGTTCATATTGTCCAGCAGAATAATCATGGATTCTTTAATACTGGAGAAGTCCCCGATATAATCAAGAGTAGGAGTAAAGCTAAAGTCTCCCACAGCCATTTTTTCAAATTTTTCTGAAAGGTCAGAAATGGTAGTGCCTAAGAACGTTTTCATCTGGTGGATAGAAGCAATCAAGCAGCCTACTTCTGTATCTCCAGACTTCAGTTCAAAAGGAACCGAAAGATGACCATCAGCAATTTCCTCCATCTGTTTCTGAATAGTAATAACAGGCTGTAATAAATCCCTGTTGACAAAGTTATAGTATTTTTTCATTACACTGTAGATGATAAACAGGTTGATGAGAATTATGCCTTCTAAAATAAAATTAAGAATCTTCAGCAAAAGTCCCCGCTGTCCAGCACGATGTTCCAGTTCTGCAACCAAAGCATCTGTTTTGGTGCCAACGTCCGCCACACCATGTAAGTAGTCACCAGTGTAAATTTCAGCCAATGCACCTTCCTGGTCTCCTGCCAGCAGCTTTTTGACCGCTTCCATTTCAAAGGTTTCCAGATAGCTGGAAAGCTCAAAGATACTGTAGAGAATGGAGGCTTCTGTATCGGTAATACCGGTGTCCTCCAGCTTGGCAACGGCAATTTCTCTTACTTTAGTATTGACGATTTCCATATAGTCGTCATAGTACTCTGAATTGCCGGTGGCCACATAAGCCCGGATATCACTGGTTAAATCCCGGCTGGCTTCCCGCAAATCTAATGCTGCATTTACCAGAATGTACTGTTCATCCTTGGCTATAGAAGCCTGCTCTGTGACAAAAAGGGTGAAAAGCATCGTTACCAGTGCAAAGACTACCGTAACGATAAAGGTACGCCCAAGCCTTTGATTATATTTTAGCTGAGAGCCTCCTTGTGTCGTAGTGTATGTTCCGTTTCCATTCTGTTGATTCTTTTTTTCTGCTGTCGTCATGTACGAACACCTCCGTATTTTAGTCTCGCTTCATCAGAATGATTTGTGCTAACAGTATAACATAAATTTTCCTTCGATGCCATATCTTAGAGAAACTTTCCTATACTTTATATAGTATATTACTATAGTATAAAAGAAGCTTACATAAAAAGATTGCAAAATAGGTGGTATAATGCTAAGCTTTAGCTAGAAAGGTACGGTGATTTACATGAGAAAAGGTGGTATTCTGCTTCCTATATCCAGCCTTCCATCTTCCTATGGAATTGGAGCTTTTTCAAAGCAGGCATATGAATTTGTAGATTTTTTGGAGAGGGCAGGTCAGACCTATTGGCAAATTCTGCCGCTGGGACCTACCAGTTATGGAGATTCTCCCTATCAGTCTTTTTCTACCTTTGCAGGTAATCCTTATTTTATTGATTTAGAGGAGCTGATAGCGAAAGGGTGGCTGACAGTAGAGGAGTGTATGTTCTGTGATTTTGGTGAAAGTGACAGGTATGTGGATTATGAAAAAATGAGTCAGAAGCGTCTGAACATACTGAAAAAAGCTTATGAAAAAAGTGAGATAGCAAAGGATAGCGCATTTCAGAAATTCCGAGAGGAAAATACAGCCTGGTTGGCAGATTATGGACTGTATATGGCGCTAAAGACAGTGTTTAAAGGAGAAAGCTGGACAGAATGGGAAGAAGACCTTCGGCTGCGTAAACCGGAAGCTTTGGCAATCGCCAGACAAGAGCAGGCAAGGGAAATAGAATTTCAGGAATTTCTTCAATATCTGTTTACCAAACAGTGGCAGAGCCTGAAAGCGTACGCAAATCAGAAAGGAATCCGGATTATTGGTGATTTGCCTATCTATGTAGCTTTGGATAGTGCAGATGCCTGGGCAAATCCATCTCTTTTTCAGTTGGATGAAGGCGGGATGCCTGTAGCTGTGGCAGGCTGTCCTCCGGATGCCTTTTCCAAAACGGGACAGCTTTGGGGAAATCCACTGTATCGCTGGGATTACCATAAGGAAACAGGGTATAGCTGGTGGATGGAAAGGATTGGCTTTAGCTTTCGTCTTTATGATATCCTACGAATCGATCATTTCCGGGGATTTGACGAATATTATTCGATACCTTATGGAGATCCTACTGCAGAATATGGACATTGGGAAAAAGGACCAGGCTACGATATTTTTCGGGTGATGGGACAGCAGCTGGGAAAAAAGCCGGTAATCGCTGAAGATTTAGGCTTTTTGACTCCGGGAGTTCGGAAACTGCTAAAGAAGTGCGGATATCCGGGAATGAAGGTGCTGCAGTTTGCCTTTGACTCCCGAGAAGAAAGTGATTATCTGCCCCATAATTATGAAAAAAATTGTGTAGTATATACCGGAACTCATGATAATGATACTACAGTAGGCTGGTATCAGACCTTCAATCCCCGGGATAAGGCTTTTGCAAAACGCTATCTGAATATTAAAGGCAGGAAGGATATCCACTGGGAGTTTATCCGGGCGGCATTGTCCAGTGTGGCAGATACTGCCATTATTCCCTTGCAGGATTATATGGGACTCGGTTCAGAAGCTCGGATTAATACGCCTTCCACTTTGGGAGAAAACTGGAAATGGCGGTTATTGCCAGGGGAGCTGCCGGAGGAACTGGCAGAGAGGATATGGAGGATGACAAAGCTTTATGGAAGGCTGTAAAGCTTACTGCTTCAAAGCTCCTGTCTGCTCATGTTTGAATTATGATAGGCTGGATTTTCTGTAACATCTTCTCCCAACCAGGAGGGGGGAAGGAATGCATAAGCAGCGGCTTCTGAAGGAAATTCTACCTCTGCTAACACAAGAGGATAAAAGGGTGGGTCAAACACATCCAGTTCAATGGTCAGAGAGGTATTGCGCTCCTCTTCAGAGAGGAGTGCAGTCTCCAAAAAACAGGAAGAATCCAGAGGAATCAGATACCTTTTTTTTGAGATAATATTGCCATCTGCTTTGGTTTTCAGATGCTCATAGGCTTCTTTAGTCAACGGCAGATTGTATTCCTCCCGAACCAAAAGTCCCTGACCTTTATAGGTGAGATAATATTCTTCATCCTGTTGGCGAATCCGTATGACCGGGTGGATATTCAGATAGGCCTGTTCTATCATATGGAAGCGATAGTCTTCCAGATTGTCCGGCAACTTATTGATTTTAAACTTTCTTTCGATTTCCATAATATCAAATCCTTTCCCTTATGTTGAAAATTTTCCCGAATATATCTTAGTATATATTTTCCTGAAAGCAATTGTCAAACATACCTGAATTTATATTTTTTTTATAAGTTTTGCATTTATTTTCTTTAAAAAAACACAAATAAATGGTAAAATAGTAGTATAAACTTGGTACACTGAATATTACTACATAGCGGATAAGTGGACCTGCTTGTGTCAGGTGGAGTAAACGCTTAAATGGATAATCTGAAAGGAGTAGGATGTAAAGATGGGGAAGGTATGTGCTTTTTTTGCGGAGGGATACGAAGAAATTGAGGCATTGGCAGCAGTAGATTTACTGAGACGGGTGGGAATAGAGACAGAAACGGTATCCGTCACAGGGGAGTATATAGTAATGGGATCCCATGGGATTCCGGTAAAAATGGACAGACTATTGGAAGAATTGGATTTTCATGGTGTGGATGTGTTGATGTTGCCGGGAGGTATGCCGGGAACAAAGAATCTGGAGGCATGTGAACCGCTGATGAATCAGTTGGATGCTTTTTATCAAAAGAATAAAATAATTGCTGCCATCTGTGCAGCTCCAAGCATTCTGGGACATAAGGGGATGTTGAAAGGCAGGAGAGCCTGTGCTTATCCTGGATTTGAGGCACAGCTGGAAGGAGCAGAGATTTCCGATAAGCCGGTAGAAATTGCAGGTAATATAATTACCTCCAGAGGAATGGGATGTGCCATAGACTTTGGTCTGGCTATAGTGGAAATACTGTTAGGAAGGGAACAGGCAGCAGAGCTGGCAGACAGGATTGTATATACACACTACACAGGATAGGAGGCTTTATGAATATTTTATTTTTTTTAACTCCTAAAAGTGATACTGTTTATATTTATGATAATGACTCCCTGGGGCAGGCACTAAAGAAGATGTGGTATTACCGATGTACAGAAATGCCCGTCATAGACCATCGGGATGGTCAGTATATGGGGACAGTCACAGAAGACGAGCTGCATTGGGCGATTGAAGACGGATATGGCAGGTCGTTATGGGAGGCTGAAGGTGGACTGGTGGCAGACATCAGGCATATGTTGAGAAAATACAATCATGGACCGGTGGAAGTGGATACGCATATTGAGGAGCTGGAGGATATGGTAATTGAGAGAAATTTTGTACCGGTTATCGATGATGCCAAATGTTTTATCGGCTTTGTGACCAAGGAGGATGTTCTTCGGTATATGGCGGAAAAATCTGCTGAGGAAGAAGCTATGACAGGATAAAAAGACGATTTTTTCTGGAAAAACTTACCGTAATAATAAATTTATCTCCGTTTATACTAATAGCAGGATAAGCGATTCGGAACAGGGTTCATCTGATACAGATAGTATGGGATAAGCCCCGGATGCAGGATGGCTTATCCCAGGATAACTATAAACAATCAGCGAAGGCTGAAAAACAAAAACGGAGGTAAATGAATATGTCAGGCAGCAGATCGAATAGAGTAGAGGTTCCTGAAGCAAAAGCAGCATTAGATCGTTTTAAGACAGAGGTAGCGTCTGAATTGGGCGTAAATCTGAAGGAGGGTTACAATGGAGACCTTACTTCCAAGGAAGCCGGTTCTATCGGTGGAGAGATGGTTCGTAGAATGATTAGAAAACAGGAAGAGCAGATGAAATAATCAGCAAAACTTCAACCCGCCTGGAAACAGGCGGGTTGTCTATGTATAAAAACGGGAAAGAGATACAAAAGGAGACATATATGAATGGAAAAAATAGAACAGGATGCTTATAATATATTAAGAAGTGGAAGAGATGCAGAACTTTTGGAGGCTCTGCTGCAGCGAAGCGGAGAGATGGAAAAATTCCGCAGAATGGTGATGCAGTATGAATGTGCCATGCTGGAGGTAAAGACCAAGCTGGATGTACTGAATGCACAGCTTTCTTTAGCGAATAGCAGAAATCCCTTTGAAACCATAAAGTGCAGGATTAAGTCACCGGCCAGCATACTGGAAAAATTAAATAGAAATAACATACCTTTGAGTATTGCCGGTGTAGAAAATAATCTCAATGATATTGCTGGTATTCGGGTAATCTGTTCCTTTCCTGATGATATCTATATGCTGGCAGACTGCCTGCTGGCTCAGGATGATATTGTTCTGGTACAGAGAAAGGATTATATAAAAAATCCCAAGCCCAATGGCTATCGAAGTCTGCATTTGATTCTGGAAGTACCAATTTTTCTGACCGATGAAAAGAAGATGATGCGGGTAGAGGTGCAGTTTCGGACGATTGCCATGGATTTTTGGGCCAGTCTGGAACATAAGATGAAGTATAAAAAGCATGTGGCTAATCCGGAAAGCATTTCTGAGGAACTGTTTTATTGTGCAGAGTTGATTGCCCAGTTGGATGGAAGGATGCAGCAGATTAGACAAAAGATAGAAAAGAATGGAGATGAACAGGAAGGGAAACGTTACCATTCACATGTCAGCCAAATGACCGGTAAATGGTAACGGGTATCGCTTGCATATAAAGTCGCCTATGGTGAGGCAGGCGATGCATGGGCTGAATTTGTATGTTCACGCCACGCCCCGCAGAAGAGTGCGTGGTGTGAAAGGTAACAGGGAAACCCTGTGATGCAGATAAATAATTTTTCTATTGTTGTTTTTTCATATTTGATGTGCTATAATCGTAAAATGACTATGATTGGGTGCGTTTTGGATGAATGGTAACGGCAATCCCTCTGGCTTTGGACAAGGGAGCGTTCATGGAAGACATTTGGCACATAACCGTCCATTCTTGAAGGAGGAAATTGTAAAAATGAGTTTACAGGTGGAAAGATTAGAAAAAAACATGGCAAAGCTTACGATAGAAGTGGATGCCAGTGAACTGGAAAAAGCCATTGAGAGTGCTTACCAGAAAAATAAGAAACATATCAGTGTGCATGGCTTCAGAAAAGGTAAGGTTCCGCGTCAGATGATAGAGAGAGTATATGGCAAGGAGGTCTTTTATGAGGATGCAGTAAATCATCTGCTTCCCATAGCTTATGAGAAGGCACTGGAGCAATGCGAGGAAACGATTGTATCTTCTCCCAAGATTGAGTTGGTTCAGGTAGAAGCAGGAAAGCCTTTTATCTTTACTGCTGAGGTAGCGTTAAAGCCGGAGGTAAAACTGGGCAAATACAAGGGCATTCAGGTTGATAAAATGGATGTAGAGGTAACAGAGGAAGAAATCCAGGAAGAAATCGATAAGGAACGGGAGAGAAATGCCAGAACAATTACCATAGAGGATAGAGCGGTACAGGATGGAGACATGATTACTTTGGACTTTGAAGGCTTTGTGGATGGAGAAGCCTTTGAGGGTGGAAAGGCAGAGGATTATGCACTTACCATTGGTTCAGGTGCGTTTATTCCGGGCTTTGAGGAGCAGCTGATTGGTGTGGAGCTGGAGAAAGAGGTAGAGGTTAATGTTACTTTCCCGGAAAACTACCATGCAGAGGAGTTAAAGGGCAAGCCGGCAGTCTTTAAATGTACGGTTCATGAAATCAAGGAAAAGGAGCTTCCTGAATTAGATGATGAATTTGCTGGTGAGGTTTCTGAATTTGAGACTTTGGCAGAGTATAAAGAGGATATAAAGAAGAAGCTGGCTGAAAAGAAGGAAAAGGATGCAAAGAACGAGAAGGAAGATGCCATTATTGATGCCATTATAGCCGATGCAGATATGGAGATTCCGGAAGCTATGCTGGAAACTCAGCAGCAGCAGATGGTAGATGATTTTGCCCGCAGGATTCAGATGCAGGGAATCAGCATGGAACAGTATTATCAGCTGACCGGAGGTACCCGGGAGATGCTGCTGGAGCAGGTGAAGCCTCAGGCTGATAAAAGAATCAAATCCCGACTGGTACTGGAGGCAGTAGCAGCAGCTGAGAATATTCAAGCTTCAGAAGAGGATTTTGAAAACGAAATAGAAAAGATGGCTGCTATCTACCAGATGGATAAAGAACAGATTAGGGAATCCCTGGGAGAAAGTGAAAAGAAGAACATAATGAATGACATAGCAATCAGGAAAGCTGTGGAGTTTGTAGTGGAAAACGCAGAAGAGAAGTAATAAACGGATTAGACTTGGAGGATTAAAAATGAGTTTAGTGCCTTATGTCGTTGAACAGACGAGCAGAGGAGAAAGATCCTATGATATTTATTCCAGACTGCTGAAGGACAGAATTATCTTTCTGGGAGAAGAGGTGCATGATACCTCTGCCAGTATTGTGGTAGCTCAGCTTTTATTTCTGGAATCGGAGGATCCGGAAAAGGATATCCATCTTTATATCAACAGTCCGGGTGGTTCCATTACCGCGGGTATGGCAATCTATGATACGATGAATTATATTAAATGTGACGTTTCTACCGTATGTATCGGTATGGCAGCCAGCATGGGGGCATTTCTGTTAGCCGGTGGTGCTAAGGGAAAGAGGATGGCTCTGCCTAATGCAGAGATTATGATTCATCAGCCACTGGGTGGTGCCAAGGGTCAGGCTACGGAAATTGAAATTACAGCCAGACATATTTTGGCAACCAAGGATAAGATGAATCGTTTGATGGCTCAAAACACAGGACAGCCCTATGAGGTAATCGCTGCAGACACGGAGAGAGATAACTGGAAGACTGCCCAGGAAGCTTTGGACTATGGTTTGATCGACAGGATTATTGAAAACCATGCAAGCCTTGAAAATCAATAAATTAGAAGTAAAAGCAGGGAGAAAAGATGGCAGGAAAGAATTCCGATAATATCAGATGTTCTTTCTGCAATAAACCGCAGGATCAGGTAAAAAAACTGATTGCAGCTCCAGCAGGCGTCTATATTTGTGACGAGTGTGTCGAGATTTGTGCGGATATTATTGAAGAAGAATATGAAGAGGGGACGGCAGAAGAAGAGGTATTTGATATTAATCTGCTGAAGCCTGTAGAAATTAAAGAGTTTTTGGATGAGTACGTGATTGGACAGGAAGAGGCAAAGAAGGTACTTTCTGTGGCTGTGTACAATCATTATAAAAGGGTGACTGCTCCTAGTGGCAATGACGATGTGGAGCTGCAAAAGAGTAATATTATTATGATGGGACCTACAGGTTCAGGTAAAACTTTTCTGGCTCAGACCCTTGCCAGAATTATTAATGTACCATTTGCCATTGCAGATGCAACTACGCTGACAGAAGCTGGATATGTGGGTGAAGATGTGGAGAATATTCTGCTGAAGCTCATACAGGCTGCAGACTATGATATAGAGAGAGCTCAGCTGGGAATCGTCTATATTGATGAGATAGACAAGATTACAAAAAAGAGTGAAAATGTATCGATTACCAGAGACGTTTCCGGAGAAGGTGTACAACAGGCATTGTTAAAGATTGTAGAGGGTACCATTGCCAGCGTACCGCCTCAGGGAGGAAGAAAGCATCCCCATCAGGAACTGCTGCAGATTGATACGACCAATATCCTGTTTATTTGCGGGGGAGCCTTTGATGGATTGGAAAAGATTGTGGAATCCAGGCTGGATCGCAGTA
The DNA here is from genome assembly GCA_017532145.1 of Lachnospiraceae bacterium. Taxonomy (GTDB): domain Bacteria; phylum Bacillota; class Clostridia; order Lachnospirales; family Lachnospiraceae; genus Kineothrix. Next base: position 23,430 of record JAFXJR010000007.1, read on the forward strand.
CCATTGGATTTAATGCAACAATCACCTCCAAGAGTACGAAGGATGTAGGTGCCTTACTGCGTGAAGTATCACCTCAAGATTTGGTAAAATATGGTTTGATACCAGAATTTATTGGACGTGTTCCTATCAATGTTACCCTGCAAGGACTGGATAGGGATGCGCTCGTCAGAATATTAAAAGAACCCAGAAATGCGTTAATTAAGCAGTATCAGAAGCTGTTTGGCTTAGATGGGGTAAAGCTGTATTTTGAAGAAGATGCGATTGAAGCAATTGCTGATAAGGCTTTTGAACGAAAGACCGGCGCAAGAGGACTTCGTTCCATTATGGAAAGTGTGATGATGGATGTGATGTACCGGATTCCTTCTGATGATACCATTGTGGAATGCAGGATTACAAAGGAGGCAGTAGATGGAACCAGCCAGCCTTTGCTTATCCATCGGGAGGTTATGCGTCCGTCTATATAGGAATGGATGAAACAGATAAAACGTCGCCGGTACTGGCGGCGTTTTATTAAAATAATTGATGAAGAGTAACTATTCAGTAGGTGTACTTGCTGTGCTGAATGTAGGAAAATGCAGCAGTAGCAAGCAGATAACTGTGACGTACTGAACAGTTACCATGAGGATATAATAAAAATGATGAATACGGATGCAATAAAGGAAAGTCTTCTTCCGGTAGTTACCCTTCGGGGAATGACGATACTTCCTGGAACGATTATACACTTTGATTTAAGCAGAGATAAATCTGTAGCAGCAGTGGAAAAGGCAATGCTGGAGGGAAGCAGGATTTTTCTGGTGACTCAAAGGACAATGGAGGGAAATGCACCGGGTTTGGACCAGGTTTATCATATAGGGACAGTGGCTTTGGTAAAACAGATTACTAAGATGCCCGGACATTTAGTCAGAGTATTGGTAGAAGGTCTGGAAAGAGGACAATTGTTGGAGTTTATCGAACAGGAGCAATATCTGGAGGGAAGAATAAAAAGGCTGCAGGAAGATACTTCTCTGCGGGGAACCGTTAGAGAGGAAGCCATGATGGAACAAATTCGGGATTTATTTTCTACCTATGCAGGATATTATCCAAAGATTGCCGAGACACTGTCTCGTTACATTGAGGAAAGTCGTGAACTGGGAATTTTATTGGATCAGGCGGTAATCAATATGCCGTTGGGATTTGAGGATAAGCAGAAGGTTCTGTCTGCTTTGGACTGGGAGGAAAGATATGAGGTATTGGCAGAGATTCTCGTCAATGAGATAGAAGTGGCAAAAATCAAGATGGAGTTGACTGGTAAGCTGAAGGAGAGAGTGGATAAGCATCAAAAGGATTATATGCTTCGGGAGCAGCTTCAGTTTATCCGGGAAGAACTGGGAGAGGATGATAGCTTTTCTGATACAGAACAGTATGAGGCAGGTTTAAAAAAGCTAAAAGCAGGCAAAGAAGTAAAGGAAAAAATCAAAAAAGAAATTTCACGCTTTAAAAGTTTGCCGCCCAGCAGCTCAGAGAGTGCTGTGGAAAGGGGATATTTGGAGACACTGTTGAATTTGCCCTGGGATAAGCGTTCAAAGGACAGTACCGATATAGTGAAGGCAGAGAAAATATTGGAGGCAGACCATTATGGGTTGGAGCAGGTAAAGGAAAGGGTACTGGAGTCTTTAGCTGTTCGTTGTATGACGAAAAAAGGGCAGGCACCAGTAATCTGCCTGGTAGGACCTCCGGGTACAGGAAAAACTTCTATTGCCAGAAGTGTGGCAAGGGCTATGGCGAAAGAGTATGTAAGAATTTGTTTGGGAGGCGTAAAGGATGAAGCAGAAATCAGAGGACATCGGAAAACCTATGTAGGAGCCATGCCGGGGCGTATAATCAAGGCTTTAAAGCAGGTCGGAGTAAAGAATCCGGTAATGCTGCTGGATGAAATTGACAAGGTAAGCAGCGATTATAAGGGAGACCCGTCTTCCGCTTTGCTGGAAGTTCTGGACGGAGAACAGAATGGAAGATTTAGAGATCATTATGTTGAGATACCGGTAGACTTATCAGAGGTGCTTTTTATTGCTACAGCAAATACTACAGATACTATTCCCAGACCGTTATTGGATCGTATGGAATTAATTGAAGTAACCAGTTATACCGCTAATGAAAAGTTTCATATTGCTAGAGAGCATCTGGTGGAAAAGCAGATTGAACAGAACGGATTAAAAGGTGGGCAGCTGCAAATCAGTGACCAGGCACTGCATAAGATTATCGAAGCCTATACCAGAGAAGCAGGAGTCCGGGAATTAGAGAGAAAACTGGGACGAATCTGCCGAAAGGTGGTTAAAGAGATTCTGCAAAGCCGTGGAAAGGAAGAGCTGCAGTTTCCTATAGAAGTTCTGGAAACTAATCTGGAGAAATATCTGGGGAAGGAAAAATACAATACCAATAAGGTCAATGAAAAGGATGAGATAGGAATCGTCAGAGGACTGGCCTGGACCAGTGCCGGAGGAGATACCCTGCAGGTAGAGGTGAATAAGATGCCGGGTAAGGGAGAAATAGAACTGACAGGTCAGATGGGTGACGTAATGAGAGAGTCTGCTTTGATTGGTCTAAGCTATGTACGTTCTGTCAGCAAGGCATATGGGATTTCTCAGGAGGCATTTAAAAAGAATGATTTTCATCTCCATATTCCGGAGGGAGCAGTACCTAAGGATGGTCCCAGCGCAGGAATCACTATGGCAACGGCTTTACTGTCAGCTCTTACCCTGATACCAATAAAGGCAGATTTGGCGATGACAGGAGAAATTACGCTAAGAGGAAGGGTATTGCCCATAGGAGGGCTGAAGGAAAAGCTTTTGGCAGCAAAAATTGCGGGGATTCATACTGTTTTAGTACCGGAAAAAAACAAAAAGGATGTGGAGGAGATATCAGAGGAGATTAAAGAGGGGCTTACGATTCAGTTTGTGGAAACGATGGAGGAGGTACTCTCCCATGCATTAATCAGACTTCCTGAACAGGGGAAGGAAAAGAAGGGAGGGGGTCAAGCGGTATGATAATTAAAAATGTATGCTTGGAGACGGTCTGTGGTATTACCAGTAAGCTGCCGGAAAATTCCTTTATGGAGTTTGCCTTTGCCGGTAAGAGTAATGTGGGAAAATCCTCACTGATTAACGGATTGATGAATCGAAAGTCTCTGGCAAGAACCAGCGCCCAGCCGGGGAAGACACAGACCATTAATTTTTATCAGGTGAATAATCAGCTGTATCTGGTAGATTTGCCAGGTTATGGTTATGCCAGGGCAAATCAGGAGGTGAAGGCTGCCTGGGGAAAAATGGTGGAGAATTATTTGCATAAAAGCAAGATGTTAAAGGCTGTTTTTCTTTTAATTGATATCCGACATGAGCCGTCAGAGAATGATAAGACGATGTATGCTTGGATTGTGGAGCAGGGATTCAATCCGGTGATTATTGCTACTAAATTGGATAAAATTAAAAGAAGTCAGCTACAGAAGCATATCCAAATGATTCGGACGGAATTGCAGGCAAAGCCGGATACCATAGTGATTCCTTATTCTGCCCAGACCAAGCAGGGAAGAGAAGAAATTTACCAGTTGCTGGATCAGTATCTGGAGGAGCAATAGCAGGAGGGCAGCAGATGAAAGGATGGCTTAGAACTTACCTTAAGGTATTTGTCAATCTTGGAGTAGCTGCCATAGGATTGTGGGTAGTGGTGGTTGTACTTCCCAGACTGATTATTTTCTTTATGCCTTTTGTGGTAGGATGGATTATTGCCCTGATAGCAAATCCTTTGGTACATTTTTTTGAACAAAAGCTGAAAATTAAACGGAAGGCAGGAACTGCCTTTGTGATTATTACTGTAATCGGATTGGTGGTGCTGGCAGGTTATTTAATTGGTGCTAAGGTGGTACAGGAAGGGATTGACCTGATTGGAGATTTGCCCCGGCTCTGGGAGGAATGGGAAGAAGACTTCCGGATGATTGGAAAAAACATGGAGGATATCTATGGTCAGCTGCCTGTACAAATTCGGGATACCCTTGTAGCCTTTGGTGACCAGATGGAAGATTTGGCAGGAAAGGCAGTAGGTATCTTGGGAACACCTACTATAGAAGCCTTGGGAAATTTTGCCAAACATCTGCCTACGGTGATTATCGGGATAATTATGTGTCTGCTTTCTGCCTATTTTTTTGTGGCAGAGAGAGACTATCTGGCAGTCAACATAAAAAAGCATATCCCGGAGGGAATCAGACTGCGTTGGGAAATGGTAGCTCACAGCTTAAAGCGGGCAGTAGGAGGTTATTTTAAAGCACAGTTTAAAATTGAGATATGGATGTATCTGCTGCTGGTGATAGGATTTTTGCTGTTGGGTGTGGAGCATGCCCTGCTGATTGCTTTGGGTATTGCCTGTCTTGACTTTCTTCCCGTCTTTGGTACAGGAGCAGTACTGATTCCCTGGACGGTTGTTAAGGTACTCAGTGCAGATTATCAGATGGCACTGGGATTGATGATTATGTGGTGTGGAGGACAGCTGGTGCGTCAGCTGATTCAGCCAAAGATTGTGGGGGATTCTATCGGTATGCCACCGATTCCCACCCTGTTTTTGCTGTTTATCGGTTATAAGCTGGGAGGAGTGGTAGGAATGATAGTAGCAGTGCCTCTGGGAATTATCCTGGTGAACCTGGATCGGGAGGGAATGTTTGATACAGTAAAAAAAAGTATAAGAATCTTAATTGCAGGTATCAATAGCTTCCGCAGGCTGGAACCATCGGATATAAAGATGGTAGAGGACTATGAGGCATATGAAAAGGAGCTGAGGGAGCAGGAAGGAAAAGAAATAATGACGAAAAAATCAGGTGAGGGAGAGCGGGATGAGGGTAACAGTATATAGCTGCAGGCAGTTTGATGAAAGAGAACTGTTTTTAGAATATGGAAAGGAGCTGGGAATAGAGATGGTACTCTGTCCCGATGCTCCTGATTTGGAGAATATGGACTTGTGCCAGGGGAGTCAGTGCGTCAATATTCTTACTTCCAAGATAACCAGACCACTGTTGGAGCGGATGAAGGAAAATGGGGTCGGCTATCTTACCACAAGAACCATTGGATATGACCATATTGATGGAAAAGCGGCGAAGGAGTTGGGGATACGGGTAGCCAATGCACCTTATGGTCCTCATGGAGTGGCGGACTATACCGTAATGCTTATTCTTATGTCCATTCGTAAGGCAAAAAGGATTATAGAAAGAACAAATATTCAGGATTATTCCCTTCAGGGTATTCAAGGAAGAGAACTCAAGGATTTAACAGTGGGGATTATTGGCACCGGACGGATTGGCACTACGGTACTGCGTTCTCTTTCCGGATTTGGTGGTAAGCTGCTGGCATATGATATTAAAGAAAACGAAGAAGCCGGGCGGCTGGCTTCCTATGTTTCTTTAGAGGAAATCTGGCAGCAGGCAGATGTGATTTCTCTGCATACTCCGCTTAGAGAAGAAAATTACCATATGATAGGACGAAACACCATAGAACAGATGAAAAAAGGAGTCGTGATTATCAATACGGCAAGGGGTGGTCTGATTGATTCTCAGGCATTGATTGAAGGCATTGAGTCAGGAAGAATAGGTGCAGCCGGTATGGATGTGGTGGAAAATGAATTTGGACTCTATTATTATGACAGGAAATCCGATATATTGGATCACAGACAGCTGGCCATTCTCCGCAGCTTTCCTAATGTGACAGTGACCCACCATATGGCTTTTTATACGGATGACTGTGTAAGGACAGTAATCAGAGACTCTCTAATGGGCTGTAAGCTATTTGCAGAGGGTAAGGAAAATCCATGGGAGGTTATATAGTTGGAGAATATCAAGGTAATACTTCAATATGAGGGAACTAGATATCAGGGCTGGCAGCGCCAGGAACGGACAGAAAATACGATTCAGGGACGATTGGAGGCTCTGCTTTCTAAGATGTGTGATAAGAAGGTAGAATTGACAGGCTCCGGCAGGACGGATGCAGGAGTCCACGCTTTGGGACAGGTAGCCAACTTTCATCTGGATACAGAAAAGACACCGGAAGAAATTATGGAGTATATGAACCGGTATCTGCCGGAAGATATTGCGGTGATTCATGCACAGAAAGTACCGGAGAGGTTTCATAGTCGATTAAATGCCAAAGGCAAAACCTATGTATACAGAGTGTTAAACAGTCCGATTCCACATATATTTGATAGAAGATACGTCTATCAGTTGGTAGAAAAGCTGGATATGGAAGTTATGCAGCAGGCAGCAGGTTTGCTGGTGGGTACTCATGATTTTCAGGCATTTACTTCTGCCAAAAAGGGAAAAAAATCTACCATTCGTCGATTGGATGCCATTGAAATAGAACGGATAGGAGATGAAATACGTTTTACCTTTCGGGGAGAGGGATTTCTTTACCATATGGTACGGATTCTGACAGGAACCATTCTGGAGGTAGGGATGCATAAGAGAGAGGTAGCAGGAATGAAGGAACTGCTGGCAAAAGGAATACGGGAAGAAGCTGGTTTTCTGGTACCGGCAAAAGGACTGACTCTGGTGGAGGTTCGTTATTAGTGAAGAAAACAAAAAACATAAAAATTGTGTTTTTTATCTATGTGGCTATTGTAATCAGAGTCATTATTTTTAAATATCCTTGGGAGAAGCTGAAAACGGTGATAGATACCTGGGAAAAGGGCATGATTCTGGCAGGTTTGGAAAGTGCAAATTTTACTCTTTTTAAAACGATTCGGATGTATGTGGACTATTCTTATAAACTCAACAGTTTTGAAAATCTGGCAGGGAATATTGTAGTTTTTATTCCATTGGGTTTTTTACTGCCTTATCTTCAGCAAAGATGCAAAAAATTTAGTGTGTTGATGATAAATGCACTGGTATTTGTCCTAGGCATAGAGGTATTTCAGCTCTTTAGTGCCTTTGGAGCTTTTGATGTGGATGATATTCTGCTGAACTGTGTGGGAGCAGGTTTAGGATGGCTGTTTCATATGTGGTGGCAGCAAATAAAAGGGAAGGATGAAAATATTTCAACTTGAATGTCGTTTGGGATTCATTTTGAAATATTTTTTTTAATTTTGCAGTATTTTGGTGAGGTATTGGATATTATAGTCAGAAAGACTTATGGAATGAAACCACAGGGAGAGATGAGACATACATATGGAAAAGACAGATAAAGGTATTATAAAAACCGCTCCCGGACTATCAGATGCTGAGGCAATACAGCAGAAAATAGATGAATACAGCAGGATGCTATATACGATAGCCTTCCTCCAGCTGAAAAATAACCATGATGCAGAGGATGTAGTACAGGAAACATTTTATCAGTTGATTAAACATAAAAAAGAATTTGAATCACCGGAGCATGAAAAGGCCTGGCTGATTAAGGTAACATTAAATGGTTGTCGTAAAATATGGCGTTCAGCCTGGTACAGACATAGGGGAGAGATTCCCGGAGAGTTGGGAACAAGGAATGAAGTGGGGGAAGGTATGGAAGGGGATTTTCTACAGAAGGAGAGAAACCGGGAAATTTTAAAAGCAGTGATGGAGTTGCCAATGAAATATCGAGAGGTTATCCATTTGTTCTATTATCAACAAATGAGTATCAGGGAAATTTGTCTGGCTACGGGACGAAAAGAGTCCACAGTAACGTCTCAGCTGACACGGGGCAGAGAGATGCTTAGGAAAAAAATGAAGGAGGAGTATCACTATGAATGATTTTGAATCTTGTTATCGCTCAGCAGTGCAGGACATAGTGGATAAGAAGGAAATTCATATCGATGCTCAGTCCTGTATGGATAGGAAAAGGCACAAAAGGCGAGTGGCCAGACAGCTGGGAAGAAGTGTATATGCCATATTGTCTGCTGCAAGCCTGCTTCTGGTCTGTGGATTGGGTACAGTGAAGGCTGCCACCTATCTGAGAAATATTATCCGGGTGAAGGAATGGGGATTTATGTCAGGGGATGCAGCAACTGTGGCAGACCAGGAAAATCAGGTATGGGTGATTAAGGAGGAACTGGAAGTTGTATCAGAAAAAAAGGAGAAAACAGAAGAAATTGAGAGAAATCATGAGAAATCTATATCTGCAGAAGTGGTTTCTGGATATAGTACAAAGTCTCCGGCAGAGACCGCTCCGCATACAGAGACAGCCCATACGGTTTCAGATGAAAAGTTTTCCCCAGATGCTGAAGCCACAACAGAAGCTACCGAAAGTGTCAATAACCGTATAGTGTCTGAATCTACAGAGGAAACCGGAATAAATCCTCAGACAACAGCAGAAACTACAGAAACTTCTGTTCATGAAGAAGAAAAGACAGATTTTCTGCTGGCAGAGGGTATACCTGTTACACAGGATACACCTGTTGCACAGGAAAGTGGAAAGCAGGAGGAGGAACTAAGTTTTTTGACAACCTCTGAAGCAAAAGAAATGATGGAGGAGGAAATTCTTACAAAAACCTATTATTCTATACAGGAATTTCAGGAAAATGAAAAGATTGTCTTTCCCCAGCCATCGCTTCCTATTCTGGGAACGGTGGAGATTGTGGTTTGTGATACCTGGGCAATGTCTCGTTATGATACAGAAGGAAGGATTCTCTGGCTGGAAAGAACCGACTATGCAGATACTCAAGGGCATTCAGCCTCCAAGGTTTTTCCGGAAGGAGTACACAATGAGAGAACCTATACAAATACAGGAGGTTATACCTATACACTGGTTGATTCAGTTCAAACAGATCAGCAGGAGCCTTTACGGATACATGGAGCTATTGCCGTGGGTACTTATGAAGTATTTATTGATTTTTATGGATATACAGAGGCAGAAGCCAAACAGATAATAGACAGCATCGATCTGAGCCTGTATGAGACTGCAGAAGGGTGACAGAAGCATGGGAAGGAGCGGGATGACAGGATGAAAAATGTATTAATGTTTAATCTACAGAAAAAAGATGGAGAGGCAGTAAAAGTTTTTCTTGCACAGGAGGGCTATCAGATTTTTATGGAAATGGAGTTGGAAGCAGCAATAGAGAGACTGCAAAGAAAGGATATTCAGCTGGTGATTATGGATGTGGCTTCTGCCCATAAGGATAGTATGGAATCGCTGAAGGCACTAAGGAATGCTTATCGAATGCCGATTATCGTACTATCCTCCAATGATAGGGAACAGATGAAGATAGCGGCATTAAATGCAGGAGCCGACGATTATATTATTAATCCTTATCATCCATTGGAGTTTATTGCCAGGATTAACTCTCAGTATAAAAGATATATTCAGCTTACCAGGCTGTATGACAATATCGACAGAATATACAAAGTAGATGAACTGGTCATTGATGATGGTCTGAGAAAGGTAACAGTGGGGGAGAGGGAGGTAAATCTGACCCCATTGGAATATAAAATTCTTCGTTTGTTGGTACAGAAGCGGGGGCAGGTATTTTCTAATGGAGAAATTTATGAAGCAATTTGGAATATGCAGGCAGTAGGGGTGGAAAATACAATAGCAGTACATATCCGGCATATTCGGGAAAAAATTGAAAGCAATCCCGGAAAGCCCCGTTATCTGAAGGTAGTATGGGGAACAGGATATAAGGTAGGATAGGCAGTGTAAATGGTGCAGCTAACTGTGTTTATCTTTGAATGCTCTGCTCATGTTCTATGTCATAGACTGCTTATGACACAGAATATGGATGAACTGTTACGAGGATTCCATAAATTGTCTGAAAGCCCCTTGTAAAACAAGCAGGATTTTACTATAATAATTGAAGCAAAGTAGGCATTTAGACTGGTATATCAAATAATGAATAACTGCTCCCTTGGCTGAGGCGTGGTTTTCCGCATACATAGCAAAAGACACAGGCGTAGTGGTGCTGCGCTGAGGCTTTTTAAGCTGTACTGCGAAAATAAAAAGCACAGACTGACCAAAGGGGCAATTAATATTCGATGTACTGGGTAAATGAGGCTGAATCCTGAATAAAACGGAGGGAATACAATGGCAATTTATCAAATAGGTAATGGAAAGCTGGCTGTGGAGGTAGACAGTCGGGGAGCTGAACTGAAATCATTGCGCAGAATATCAGATGGAGCAGAATATCTTTGGTATGGGGATGAAGCATATTGGGCAAGACGCTCTCCTCTTTTGTTTCCGGCAATAGGAGGACTGAAAAATGGAGAGTATCGCGTTAAGGGCCAGACCTATCATTTGGAAAGGCATGGTTTTATCAAGGATACCGAATGTAAGCTGATATCTCAGACTGATACAGAGATTTGGTTTGTAGCGGAGGCAGATGAGGCTTCTAAAAAGCTCTATCCATTTGATTTTCGATTGGAGATTGGCTATCGTCTGGAAGGAATGGCATTAAAGGTGATGTGGAAAGTGGAAAATCCTTCAGAGGAACCTCTGTATTTTTCCATAGGAGGTCATCCGGGCTTTAACTGTCCGTTAAAGGAAGGAGAAAAGCAGGAGAGCTATTATATGGCCTTTGATGTGAAGGACAGTCTGCAAAGTACGGTGATAGACCCCGATGGATTTGCGGCTGACCATGCGGTGACCTATCCTCTGGAGGACGGCATAACAGCAATTAAAAAGGAGTTGTTTGAGTACAGTACCCTGGTAATGGAAAATTCGCAGATACATAAAGTCTCTCTGTTGACTCCGGACAAGAAGCCGTATATTACGGTGGAACTGGATGCACCGGTTCTGGCTATATGGACTCCGATAGAAAAACAGGCTCCCTTTATCTGTATTGAACCTTGGTATGGTTTGTGTGACCTGTCAGACTTTAATGGAACCTGGGAGGAGAAAAAGTGGAATAATGCCTTGGAGCCGGGAGCAGAGTTTGCAGCAGGCTATTGTATTACGATAGAAGAATAAAAAATAATCGTAACTGTTCAGTACCCTTATCGTTACCAGGAAAAAATCCATAAAAATTGCCTATGGTGATGGCATTTTTGCTTGGTATCGCTACGTTTTTCTACGATTAGTCCAGCAAGTGTACAGACCTACTGAATAGTTATGAATAATCCATGGTTATAGAAGCTGCTGAATATTACATAAAAAGCAGGCAAAAGGCATAAAGCTATAATAACAAGCAATGATAAGGAATAGAAACTGATGAAGGTTTTACTGATTAACGGAAGTCCAAACGAAAAGGGCTGTACCTATACTGCTCTGGAGGCGGTGGCAGCAGAAATCGAAAAGCAGGAAATAGAAACCGAGATTTTCTGGATAGGCAAGCAGCCGGTACGAGGCTGTATTGGCTGTAAGGGTTGTGCAGGTAAGCCTAACTGTGTATTTGATGATGATATAACGAATAGAGTGTTGGCAAAGGCAGAGGAGGCGGACGGCTACATTATAGGCTCTCCTGTCTATTTTGCTTCACCAAACGGTACGCTGATGGCTTTGCTGGATCGGATATTTTATGCGGGAAAATGCTTTTCTCGAAAGCCGGCAGCAGCAGTGGTATCAGCCAGACGAGCAGGTACTACTGCCAGTTTGGATGCAATAAATAAATATTTTTTGATTAGAAATATGCCAATTGTATCCTCCAGGTACTGGAATATGGTACATGGCAATACACCAGAGGAGGTAAAGCAGGATTTAGAAGGTATGCAGACCATGAGAGTACTGGGAAAAAATATGGTCTGGCTGCTGAAATCCCTGGAGGCAGGTAAACAGGCAGGAGTTCTGATGCCGGAGGAAGAGACACCCGTTCGGACGAATTTTATCCGATAGAACATAGGATATTGCCATAAGAAAATTGGGGAAAAGATGAAGCCATTTACTTACATCCTTTCCCCGGTTTTTATTTTTGTTTCGTTAACAGTTCAGTACCCTCACTATTTTTTTGCTTACAGCAATCCAGACTCAGTAGTACAGATTTTATGCCCAAAGAGTTTCAGGATAAAGACCATCTGCCTTCATCTTGGCAATGGCATCCATAACCGTCTGCTTATCTTCTTTATAGGTAACACCATACCAGCGGTCAAAGGATTTCAGTACAGTGACCTCAGCCTTGTCTTCAGTAATCAGTCTGTCTACTACACTGGGCAGGAAGTATTCACATTTTAAAGGATTTTCTGCCAGACCCTTTTCCAGGAAGGGGGCAAATCCCACCTCCAGCTCCTTCATAAAGCCAGCAGTAAAGCCCCACATATTCATGGATACAATGCTTCCGGCAGGAATGATATGCCAGGTTGCACCGTCATCCTCTGTATAGGCAGTTTCGTCTCCTCTTTTTTCAATGCGGGTACGCTCAGTAATTTCTGCCAAGTGACTGCTTTCGTCAGTACGGCATACACCTCTTGCCACATGACCATTTTCCGTCAGAGTGTTTTCCAGTACATAGCCTACCATGGCATACTGGTATTTTTCTCCATCTTCATGGGAAGCAAGATAGTCATAAATCTGAGAAAAAGCACTGCGTCCATAATAGTCATCGGCATTGATTACTACAAAAGGACTGTCAATCAATTCCCTGCAGCTAAGTACAGCATGGGCTGTTCCCCATGGCTTTACCCGACCTTCCGGTACAGTAAAAGAGGAAGGGATATCGTCAATATTCTGGAAAGCATATTCCACCTGCATTACTTTTGCAATCCTGTCTCCAATTACTTCTTTGAAGTCCTGCTCATTTTCTTTTTTGATAACAAAAACTACTTTTTCAAATCCTGCCTTAACAGCATCAAACAGGGAAAAGTCCATAATAATATGTCCCTGGTCGTCTACTGGGTCAATCTGCTTCAGTCCTCCGTACCGACTGCCCATTCCTGCTGCCATAATTACCAAAACTGGTTTTTTCATTGCATTTCCTCCTTTGACCCCAAATCATTTGTAATTCTGTGCTTTCTTTTTTTGCACATTTGATTTATACTTTTAGTAAGTCTATTTCATTATAATGAAATAGTGTATCATTTTTCTTTATCCGATTATACATCTTATTGTTAAAATATGTTATATCAGCAAAGATACTGGCAGAAGGGATAAAATCTGCAGACAGAAGAAATGAGGAGTGGCATGGTTTCGTATAAAAGTATAACGTTGAAAAAAGAATTAACGATTGATCAAATTGTATCTATTCACTATTTTGAGTATATGTGTGACTACGCCTTTGAGGGAGAGTTTCACGATTTCTGGGAATTTTTATATGTAGATAAGGGGACGGTGAATGTAATAGCAGGAGAAGAATCCTATATTTTAAATAAGGATCAGATTATTTTTCATAAGCCCAATGAGTTTCATAATGTATTGGCTAATGGTGTAGTAGCTCCCAATCTTGTAGTCATTGGTTTTGAGTGCCTTTCCCCAACGATGGACTTTTTCCGGGACAGGATTCTGGAGGTAGGACCTGCAGAAAGAACCTTGTTGGGAAATATTATTAAGGAAGCACGAATGACCTATTCCAGCCAGTTAAACGATACCTACTGTGAACAGCTGGTGAGGAAGACGGATGGCAGTATTCCGTTTGCTTCTGAACAGCTGATTCAGTGTTATCTCCAGCAGTTACTAATTCAGTTGATTCGTAATAATGGCAGTGACAGCTCTCTGGCGACAATTCCCAAATCTCACCGTCGGAAGAATGAAGATGAACTTTTTTATAATATTATTGCTTATATGGAGGAAAATATTAATAAACAGCTTACCATAGAGAGGATTTGCCGGGACAATCTGGTAGGGCGTTCTCTGCTGCAGAAGCTGTTCAGAGACAATACTGGCTGTGGTATTATCGACTATTTTTCTTTGATGAAGATTAATGCAGCCAAGCAGCTTATCCGTAATAAAAAGATGAATTTTTCCCAGATTGCAGATTCTCTGGGCTATAATTCCATCCATTATTTTTCCAGAAAATTTAAGAAGCTCAGTGGAATGACGCCTACAGAGTATGCAAGATCGATTCAGCTTATTGCAGAACATGCAGAAAAATAGGGGGTGGATAGGATATATAGGTATCAGGTTGGAGGATTTTCCGAAAGGAAGGTCTTTCCAGCCTGATTTTTTGTTATAGGCTGTTGACAGAATAAAAAAAGAGAGTATAATAAACATATGAACAATTATTCATATGTTTAAATGTACAAATATTTAACTGAATCAAGTAAGTTTATCTTTCAAATACACCAAGAGTAAGCCCATTCTGTGCTGCGTAGGGAACCCTACTGTGTAGGGAATATTACTTTGTAGACACAGGGAACCTACTTGTGGCAGGGGAGTATAAGCTTTACTTGTTTCACTATGTTGACTGGAATAGATAAAACGGCAAAAGGGGGTGCAGGAATGCAGAACAGACATGAGCAGGAAGCAGAATATGGATGTGAATATATTCATGTACATCAGGAGATTCTGGAAAAGGTGAATACTCAGATGCCAGAAGAAGATAAACTGTATGATTTGGCAGATTTTTTTAAGGTTTTTGCAGATTCCACCAGAATTAAGATACTCTATGTTTTAATGTGTGCAGAGGTATGTGTATGTGATTTGGCACAGATACTCCATATGACATCTTCGGCAGTTTCCCATCAGCTACGGGTACTAAAGCAGATGGATTTAGTAAGGAGCAGAAGGGAGGGAAAGGTTGTCTTTTATACCCTGGCAGACAGTCATATCAAAACCATCTTAAGTCAGGGACTGGAGCATATTGAAGAAGAATAAAGGTAACTATTCATCAGGTCTGCGCATTTGCTGTGCTGACCATACGAAAATGTAATGGTAACGAGCAAAAATCCCATCGCCATCGGCGATTTTCATGGATTTTTGTATCATAACAGTGAAGAATACTGAACAGTTACGAATAAAGATGAGAAAAGGAGCAGATGGCAATGAAGAAAACGTATCTTTTAGAGGATTTAGATTGTGCACATTGTGCAGAAAAAATGGAGAAAGAGGTTGGAAAACTGGAGGGAGTAAGTGATAGTCGGGTAACCTTTCTTACCCAGAAGCTGGTGATTGAGGTAGAGGATGATAAGGCAGACAAGATAACAAAGGAAATAAAAAAAATAGTAAAGAAGTTTGAGCCTGATGTAGAGGTAGTGGAAAAATAAATAGACAGACAGAATTGAGGCAGATATGAGTAAGAAATTAAAAAAAAGAATCCAACGAACTGCCACAGGTGCAGTAGTCTATCTGGTAGGAATCTTCTGTTCCCTCTTTTTATCTGACCACTTTTCCAATATTCTGGTATTGGCTGTCTATCTGGCAGCTTATGTAATTATCGGTGGTGATGTAGTAAAAAAGGCAATAAAAAATCTGGGCAATCGAAGGATATTGGATGAAAATTTTCTGATGACAATCGCTACAATAGGTGCCTTTTTCGTGGGAGAATATCAGGAAGGTGTGGCAGTTATGCTATTCTATCAGGTGGGTGAATGTTTTCAATCCTATGCGGTGAATCGTTCCCGGAAGTCTATCGCAGCATTAATGGATATCCGTCCTGATTATGCAAATGTGCTGCGAAAGGGGCAGGCAGAGGAGGTAACCCCGGAAGAAGTAGAAGTAGGCGAAACCATTCTGATAAAGCCAGGAGAGCGGATACCCTTAGATGGAATAGTCACAAAAGGAAGTTCTATCCTGGATACCAGAGCATTGACAGGGGAAAGTCTTCCCCGAGACGTGGCAGAAGGAGAGGCGATAGCCAGTGGCTGTGTCAATCTTTCTGGTGTATTGGAGGTACAGACGACCAAAAGGTTTCAGGAGTCCACTGTGGCCCGAATTTTGGATTTGGTAGAAAATGCAGGCAGTAAAAAAGCAGAAGCGGAACATTTTATTACTAAATTTTCCAGATATTATACTCCATTTGTAGTATGCTGTGCCGTTTTGCTGTCCCTACTGCCACCTTTGCTGTTGGGGGGAAGCTGGACAGAATGGATTTACCGGGCATTAAGCTTTTTGGTTATTTCCTGTCCCTGTGCCTTAGTCATCAGTATTCCTCTCAGCTTCTTTGGGGGACTGGGAGGAGCGGGAAAGGAAGGCATTTTGATTAAAGGCAGTAACTATTTGGAAGCCTTGGCAGCCACACAGACTGTAGTAATGGATAAAACGGGAACCTTAACTCAAGGCATCTTTCGGGTAACCAAAATCTGTCCACAAAGAGAGGGGATTACTTCGGAAGAACTATTGGAAATAGCAGCCTGTGTGGAGGGCTGTTCCAATCACCCTGTTTCTAAGTCCTTACATCAGGTCTGTGATAAAGAGGTGGATAGAACCAGGCTGCAGAATGTAGAAGAATTGGCAGGGCAGGGGATGAGTGCCATTTTGGCGGGCAGGAAAGTCTATGTAGGAAATGGCAGATTGATGAAGCATCTGGGACTACAGCCCACAGAAGCTGGGGAAGTTGGTACTATTGTGCATATAAGTCGGGAGGGCGAATATCTGGGTTATATTTTAATTGCGGATGAAATAAAATCGGATGCAAAATCTGCCGTGGAACAGCTTAAGGCTGTTGGTATCCAAAAGATAGTTATGCTTACAGGGGATAGAAAGGAGGTAGCTGAACAGGTTGCAAAACAACTGGGAATTCATCAGGTATATGCCGAACTTTTACCGGAAGATAAGGTAAGGCTGGTGGAACAGCTGCTGAAGGAAAAGACACAGGAGAAAAAATTAGTATTTGTAGGAGATGGAATGAATGATGCTCCTGTACTGGCCAGAGCGGATATTGGAATTGCCATGGGAGGATTGGGCTGTGATGCAGCCATAGAAGCAGCAGATGTGGTGATTATGACGGATGAGCCGTCTAAGATAATCAAAGCCATTCAGATTTCAAAAAAGACGTTGACGATTGTTAAACAGAATATTGTTTTTGCCATAGGAATTAAGCTGCTGATACTGTTGCTGGCCGCCTTGGGAGCAGCCGGTATGTGGGCAGCAGTATTTGCTGATGTGGGTGTGGCTGTTATTGCCATATTGAATGCCATGAGAGCCATGAAAGTACGATAGAAAAATTCCAGCCGTGGTGGCACAGTTTTACAGTACTATTTTCTTATTTTCTGTTGACTGACTATATTTTATATATTATATTGAAAAAAATATAACTATTTAGGTGGGATAGGTCAAAATATCTGTTACTGAAACCATAAAAAGTTGAATTCGCAGATTGTGCATATCTACTTTGGTATGGACTTTTACTTTGTAATAATCAGGGCAGCATGACATAAGGCAGTCAGGAAAAAGGAGAATAAGGAAAATGATAGTAAAAAATAATTTAATGGCAATCAATAATGAAAGACATCTGTCTATGGTCACTAATGTAGAGGCGAAAATAGCACAAAAGTTGTCCTCTGGTTATCGGATTAACAGGGCAGCAGATGATACTTCAGGTCTTTCCATCAGTGAGAAAATGAGAAGACAGATCCGGGGATTAGAACAGTCTTGCGTAAATGCCCAGGACGGAATTTCTCTGGTACAGTCTGCAGAAGGGGCTTTGCATGAGGTACATGAGGTATTACAAAGAATGAATGCTTTGGCAGTACAGGCTGCTAATGGTACCTATACGACCATAGAGCGTCAGGATATTCAGGATGAAGTAAAACAGTTAAAGTCAGAAATAGACAGAATATCTACCACTACGAAATTTAACGATGTAAATCTACTGGATGGAACCTGGGAAAGGCAGCAGAGTGTTACCAATCCCAGTCTGCAGTTTAAGGGAGTGGTGATACATCATGTAGAGACCATACAGACTCCACAGGGAGCCAATACTATGGCCGGTTATGATAAATTAAAGAGTGATTTGAAAAATCAGATTGTTCCTCAGGCTGTGGCAGCCCTGGTAAGTACTTTTGATAATGTTTTTGGTTATCTGAACGGTTCTGATATTGGAATAGGACTGAGGCTTTACAATGATACAAGTACATCTGCAGTGGCCTATGTACGACTGGGATTTGAGGGTACCTTAAGCAGTGTGAGTCTGGAATATAGTCTGGGGGTGAATCTGGCTTCACTCAATATTGATTCAGCAGGAAATCTGTCGGCAGCCAGCAGGGAGAAACTGGAAACTACCATCACCCATGAGATGATGCATGCACTGATGGATGAGGCTTTGACCAGCGGAATGACAGCTTTGTCTGCAGATTTGATTAGTATGACAGAAGGTTTTCCCTATTGGTTTAAAGAAGGAGTAGCTGAGGCAGCGGGAGGAGGATTATATGGCAGCAACAGCTGGGTAGAAGGTGCGTTGAGAATTACTCCTGCCAGCACAGAGGATGAGATTCGGGCTGCTTTGGGAAATGCATCTTACAGACTGAGTTCTGGAACCAGTGCTTCGGCCTATGGAACAGGCTATCTGGCAGCAATGTATCTAGGTTATCTGGTAAATGGCAGTACCTCTATCAATCCTACAGCAGTGGCTGAAGGATTGGATAAGCTTTTAGCTGAGGTAAAGGGTGGTAAGAGTCTGAATCAGGCCATTGCAGACAATACTTCTTATAGTGGAATCACTGATTTTGAAAATAAGTTTGCTCAGGATGGTGCAGGTTTTGTAAAACAGTTGGTGACAGCTACAGGAAGTGGGGCAGGCAGTCTGGTAACAGGCGATTATACAGATAATGATTTGCTTCCCAATCAGGTAAGAGATGATGATTTGTTTAGATTGGATGTGACCAAGGAAGCAGTGTTGAATGAGTATCCTTGGGATTATGTAGTAATATCAGGAGGATCTGCTACGGATCCGGGAACTGCGGGACCTACCGGAAATGGAACCGGGGGGAATGCAGGAACCGGAGGAGCAGACGGAACGGGAACCGGAGGAGCAGACGGAACAGGAACCGGAGGAGCAGACGGAACAGGAGCTGGAGGAGCAGACGGAACGGGAACTGGAGGAGCAGACGGAACGGGAACCGGAGGAACAGGTGGAACGGGAACCGGAGGAACAGGTGGAACGGGAACTGGAGGAGCAGACGGAACGGGAACCGGAGGAACAGGTGGAACGGGAACCGGAGGAACAGGTGGAACGGGAACCGGAGGAGCAGGCGGTACAGGAACCGGAGGAGCAGGCGGTACAGGAACCGGAGGCAATACAGGAACCGGGGGCAATACAGGAGCCGGGGGCAATACAGGAGCCGGGGGCAATACAGGAGCCGGAGGAGCAGGCGGTGTAATTTCCCGCGGAGGTTTAGTTTTACAGGTGGGTAATGAACAAAGTGAGACGCTGACAGTTTACATAAGTGCTGTTAATGTGGAAAAGCTGGGAATTAAGGATATAGATATGAGTACACAGAAGGGAGCAGGAGAAGCCATTTCCCAGATTAAGGAGGCCATTAATCTGGTATCCACACAAAGGGCAGAGCTGGGGGCTTATCAAAACAGGCTGGAGCATGTAATCTTCAATCTGGATAATGTAGTGGAAAATACACAGGCTGCTGAAAGTCGTATCAGGGATGCTGACATGGCAAAGGAAATGGTGGATTGGAGTAATCAGAAAATTCTTCGGCAGACGGGACAAGCTATGCTGGCAAATACCAAGCAATCCAAAAACGGAGTATTAATGCTGCTTCAGGCTTAAGTGAGCTTTGGAGTAAAGCGGATATTTGCAGGCTGCTTTGCTGTCGGCAATGATAAAGGTCTACTGTTTAACATATGCTGTGCCTGTATTCAGTGTACTTGAAGTGACAAATTTGTTTTAATTTGGTTCTCAAATTAAAAGTGAAGAGGAAGGAAAACAGGAAGAAAATGAAACAGTATAAAGTAACAGGAATGAGCTGTGCAGCCTGCAGTGCCAGGGTAGAAAAAGCGGTAGGAAGGCTGCCTGGGGTAACGGTCTGTACAGTGAATTTGCTGACAGGCTCTATGGGAGTGGAGGGAACAATCCGACCTGAAGAGGTAGTTAAAGCAGTGGAAGATGCCGGCTATGAAGCCAGTCTGCAGGAAGCTGCTGGGACTGTTTCTGAGAGAACAAAAAGTTTGGAAAAGAGCAGGGAAGAAGCAGACCATGTCATGAAGTGGCGGTTGGGTATTTCCATAGGATGTCTGATTCCCTTGATGTATGTGTCTATGTACCATATGTTTTATGAATGGTTGGGTTTGCCTATACCAGAGTTTATTCATCAGATATTTCATGGAGCAGAAAATGCGATAACATATGCGTTTACACAGTTTTTATTGCTGCTGCCTATTTTATATATGAATAGAATGTATTTTAAAATAGGGTTTAAAGCTCTTTTTCGTGGAAGTCCCAATATGGATACCTTAATTGCTATTGGGTCTTCAGCAGCAGTATTCTATGGTATATTCGCCATTTTCAGAATAGGATATGGATTGGGGCATGGAAATATTTCTCTGGCAGAGAGCTATACCATGGATATTTATTTTGAATCTGCCGGTACGATTCTGACTTTAATTACTGTAGGTAAATACCTGGAAACACGGTCAAAGGGAAAAACCAGTGAAGCAATTACAAGACTGATGGATTTATCGCCTAAAACTGCTCTGATACTGAGAGAGGATGGAACAGAGGAACAGATTCCCACAGAGGAAGTACGGGCAGGAGATATTTTTCTGGTAAAGCCGGGCAGTCTGATTCCTGTGGATGGAGTAGTGCTGGAGGGTAGCTCCAGTGTGGATGAATCAGCCATTACCGGAGAAAGTATTCCCGTGGGAAAAAAGGCAGGTGACAAGGTAGTTTCGGCTACGGTAAATAAGGCAGGAGTTCTGCGTTGTCGTGCAGAAAAGGTAGGAGAGGATACTACTCTTTCCCAGATTATCCGACTGGTGGAGGAAGCCAGTGCTTCCAAGGCTCCTATTGCTCGTTTAGCAGATAAAATTTCTGGGATTTTTGTTCCTGTGGTGATGGGAATTGCCCTGCTGGCTGCTTTGGTCTGGTTTATCAGTGGTAGTGGCTTTGAATTTTCCATGTCGGTAGGAATTGCCGTATTGGTTATCTCTTGTCCCTGTGCCTTGGGGTTGGCAACACCGGTAGCAATTATGGTGGGAACCGGTGTGGGAGCAAAGTATGGAATTTTAGTTAAATCAGGAGAAGCCTTACAGGAAACCGGAAGTATAGATACTATTGTATTGGATAAAACGGGTACGGTGACGGAAGGAAGACCCCATGTTACAGACATTATAAGTTGCAAAAAAAATTGGACAGACAATCAGATACTTACTCTGGCAGCCGCCTTAGAAAAGCCCAGTGAGCATCCCTTAGCCGAAGCGATTTGGACGGCAGCAGCAGAAAAGCGGTTATTGTCTCTACCGCCAGTACAGGAGTTTCAAGCTATGTTTGGTAAAGGGGTGGAAGGAAAAATAGAGGGAGAGACATATTTTGCCGGCAATCAGAGGTTTTTGGAAGAACAAGGAATCCTCATAACAAAAGAACAGGAGCAGCAGGTAAAGACGTTGGCTGAGGCTGGTCGGACTCCCTTGTTGTTTGGCAGCAGGAACGGGCTGGTGGCAATAATCGGGGTGGCAGATAAGATAAGAGATACTTCCTTAGAGGCCATAGAGAGTTTGAAAAAAATGCATATTCACACCATTCTGCTGACCGGTGACAACAGGAAGACAGCAGAAGCTGTGAGGCAGAGGCTGGGAATACCGGAGGTAATTGCTCAGGTACTTCCGGGAGAGAAAGAGGCAAAGATTCAGGAACTGAAGGCTCAGGGAAAAAAGGTAGCCATGATAGGAGACGGTATCAATGATGCACCGGCTTTGGCGGCAGCAAATGTGGGAATTGCCATAGGAGCAGGAACCGATGTAGCCATGGAAAGTGCAGATATTATTCTAATGAAGAATGATTTACGGGACGTAGTGACAGCCATTCGTCTAAGTAGGGCGGTGATTAGAAATATTAAACAGAATCTGTTTTGGGCATTCTTTTATAACAGTATTGGTATACCAGTGGCTGCAGGAATCTTATATCCGTTACTGGGATTGCGATTAAATCCTATGCTGGGTGCAGCTGCTATGAGTCTTAGCAGTGTATGTGTGGTAGGTAATGCCCTTCGTCTGCGTAACTTTAGAGAACAGAAAAAATTACAGGAAAATAGAGAAGAAGAGAGGATTCAGACGATGACCAAGACGATGATAATTGAAGGAATGGCCTGTAGCCATTGCAGCGGCAGAGTACAGAAGGAGTTGGAGGCTTTAGAAGGGGTACAAGAGGTTTCTGTAAGCTTAGAGGAAAAAAAGGCAGAGATAACCATGGAGACTGAGATATCTGAAGAACGGCTGAGAGAGACCATAACCAAGGCCGGCTATGAAGTAGTGGAGATTCGATAGAAGGAAGTAACTATTCAGCAGGTCTGCATGGCTACTGTGCTGACCGTAGGAAAATGTAGTGGCAACAACGTAACGGTGACATACTGAACAGTAATGAATGGGACAGGCAATCAGCCTGTTCCATTGTCTTCCAGCATACGGTAGCCGATACCTATCTCGGTAAAGATATAGTGGGGGTCCGCAGGATTTTTTTCCAACTTTCTGCGGATATTGGCCATATTGACTCGCAGGATGCGATTGTTATTGTCGGCATAGGGTCCCCACACCTTGGAAATCATGGAATCATAGGTAATCACTCTGCCGGAATTTTGAGCCAGAAGGGCAACAATTTTAAACTCCACCTGGGTAAGATGGATTTCATTACCGGCCAGAGTGACCAGGTGCTTTTCAAAGTCGATAACCAGTCCATCAGCCTGGTAGGGTCTTTGACTTAACAGGCTATCGGTACGCAGGCGGTTGCTGTGTCTTAAGGCGGTGCGTATTCGAGCCAGAAGCTCAGAGGGGCCAAAGGGCTTGGTAATATAGTCGTCTGCACCGGTATCTAAAGCTAATACCTTTTCTTTTTCCTGAGTTCGGGCAGAGATAACAATAATCGGTATACTGGCCCAGGTACGGATTTCCTGAATAATTTCGATACCATCCCTATCCGGAAGTCCTAAATCTAACAGAATTAAATCCGGACAGGAGGAGGTAGACAGAGACAAACCGGTAGCTGCATTGGCTGCAGTAGAGACCTTGTAGCCCTGGGCTGACAGAGTGGTAGCCATAAAGCTGCAGATATTTTTTTCATCTTCAATAACCATAATATGTATTTTGCTGTTCATCAAAAAAATCCTTTCGGTTGTTGTTTTTAAAGTTGGTTATTTCTTCATTCTTCATCAGAACGGGGCAGAGAAAAATAAAAATCACTGCCTTTGTCACAGTTGGTCACATCAATTCTGCCCTTGTGGGCAGTAATAATCGTTTTACAGATGGATAGCCCAATTCCCATTCCCCGGGAACTGTCAGAGGAACTGTTACCGGTATAAGCAGTACCGTCAAAAAGGCTTTCCATCCTGTCAGGAGGGATACCAATACCATAGTCCCTGATATGGAAGGTAATCATATCTTCATTTTCCTCCACATAGCAGAAAATAGGTTCTGTACTTTGGGAATGGTGAGCTGCATTTTCCAACAGATTAATTAAAACCTGTTCAATCAGGATGGGATCCATAGGAATCATAATCAGTTCTTCCGGTACCTGTACCCGGATTCGGACATCGGGAATCCGCTTTTTAAACCGGATAACAGCCTCTGAAACCACCTCTTCGATGGATTCATTGGATTTGGCAACATTAGCAACTCCTTCTTGAATACGAGTGACAGAAAGGAGATTTTCTACCATATTTAACAGCCAGTTGCTGTCCTCATAAACCTGTTTTACCAATTCTTTTTTCTGCTGTTGATTCAAAAAATCTTCATTTCCCAGGTAGGAGGTGGCAGCTCCGATAATGCTGGTCAGGGGAGTACGCAGATCATGGGAGATGGCTCGCAGAAGATTGGCACGCATCATTTCTTTTTCTGCTTCTACCAGAAGTCTTTCGTTGTCTGCCAGTATTTGCATCTGCTGCTTCATATGGGTAGCAGCAGCACTGGTAATCAGAGAGATAGCCAGCATACCAATGAAGGTGACAGGATAACCTGCTAAAGTGAAGTTGAAGGCAAAGAAGGGATAGGTGAAGAAAAAATTGACACCGATTACTCCTGCAAGAGAGGCAAAGATTCCCCAGAAATAGCCATCTGTCAGGTGGGCAATCAAAACCAGAGCCAGAATATATAAAAGTGCCACATTGGCTGAATTTTGGGAAATACCAAAGTAGATAAAGGACAGGGCTGTGGCCAGAATTAAGAGGAAGAGGGTAATAAGGGCATTTTGCAATACTCCGGTATTCTGTAATGTTTTTTTGGCAGACTGGGGATGATGGATATTTTGAGAGGAAAATAGGGAATGCAGGTGAAGCATGGAAGCACCTCCGTTGACCGTTTATTAAGTTCTATCATTGTGATGCTTCATTATACAATTTTTTTATGGAAATGACTATAAAAAATACTCATTATCTTTGTCTTGTGGAATTCGCATAAAAATTTTGGAATTCTCTTGTATAATCCTAGAATAAATGCTATTATAATTACAGATAATGGAAGCGGATTGTTACTGATTTATGATTAATCAGGCAAAACCAGGTTTTATGAGTATGGGAAAATAAGGTAATTTTGCTGTTACTTATAGGATGTGGTTTTTTTATTATTGAGAACAAACCGTGACCACCCTATACCAATTCATGAAGGAGGAGGACAAAATGGTAAGGAGAAAGTCCAGATGGATGAGGCTAATGGCCACATTACTGGTGTGTGGAATGGTGATTCCGGTACCTGCACTGCCGGGAGGAGCAGCGGCAGCTGAGGTAGCAGCTGTAGAAGAGGTACTGGTGAAGAATACTACGACAACTACAGAGACTACAGATGTGAATCTGAGTCGTACAGCGACAGCCAGTGCAGATAGTGTAGAGGATAATGCTGCAAGTTTTGTTGCTGGAAAGGCTAATGATGGAGACAGTACAACCCGTTGGGCAAGTTCTACTTCCGGTACTTCCCACTGGCTACAGCTAGCCTGGGATACAGCAAAGACGATTAAGACAGTCAATATTCACTGGGAAAGAACCAATGCTACCAGCTATAAATTGCAGAAATCTGAAGATGGCACAACTTGGGAGGATGTGCAGACCTTTGATACTGCTCCCACAACTCATAGACAAAAGATTATCTTGACAGATGAAATTAATACCAAGTATCTGCGTCTGCAGATTGATGCATTTAATAGTAAAGGAGTAAAAGAGGATGGCTCTGAGGTAACCTGGAATACAGTCAGCGTATTTGAGATGGAAACCTATGCTACAATTCCGGTACAGAGTCCTCAGGAACTTGCAAATAGTTTGGAACTTCCGGAAAGGATTGAAACGGATACTCAAACATTTACATTACCTGAAGTACCAGAAGGATTTACTATTAACTTTATTGGTGCGGATTACGAGCAGATTATAGCCAGAGACCGTTCGGTATATCATCCTTTGGTAGACAAGACGGTTAAGATGAACTTTGAAATTGTCAGAACATCAGATAATCTTAAAGTAACCTCTAAGGAGTATAGTATAGTAGTGGCTGGTACACATACTCCGGCTGAGACAGACAATGCAAAGCCGGCAGTGATTCCTGAGCTGGCAGAGTGGAAGGGCGGCAGCGGAAATTTTGAAATTACAGACAGCAGCCGTATTGTGGTAGCAACTAAGGATGAAACAGTACTTAAGCCTGTAGCAGAAGAATTTAAGGCAGACTATGAGGATATCACAGGAAGAACCATAGAAATTGTCTATGCGGATACGGCAAATGCAGGTGACTTCTTCCTTGCCCTTCAAAGTGCTGAAACAAAGGATATGAAGCTGGATAAGGAAGGCTACTATATGACTATTGGGGATAAGGTAGAAGTAAAGGCAGAGGAAAATGCCGGAATCTATTGGTCTACCAGAACGATTCTGCAGATTTTAAAGCAGAATGGCACTACTATTCCTCAGGGTACTACCAGAGACTATCCCAGGTATGCAGTAAGAGGTTTTATGCTGGATATCGGCAGACGGCCCTTCTCTAAAAAGATCGTGGATGAAGTTGCCAAAAATATGGCTTGGTATAAGATGAATGATTTCCAGCTGCATTTGAATGATAACTTTATCTTTTTGGAAGACTACCCTGATGGAAATTTGGCAGGTAAAATGAGTGCTTATGAAGGCTTCCGTCTGGAATCCTCTATTAAAGAAGGCGGTGCAGATGGTTTATATAAGGCAGATTTGACCAGTCATGATTTCTATTATACCAAAGATGAAATGCGTACCATGATTCAGGATTATAGAAAGTTGGGAATCAATGTGGTACCGGAGATTGATACACCTGCTCATTCCTTATCTCTGACTAAGACCAGACCTGATTTACGGATGGGAGATACTTATAGGGATCCTGACCATCTGAATTTAAGAAAAACTGGTGATAATGCTAAATACGATGAATCTTTGGAATATGTAAAGACCATCTGGGATGAGTATCTGACAGGAGAAAATCGTGTCTTTGATGAAGAAACCATTATCAACATTGGTACAGACGAGTATAGTGCTACATATACTGAGGAGTTCCGTCAGTTTACCGATGATATGCTGAAGTATGCCCAGTCCAAGGTGGAAAGAGTACGCCTTTGGGGAAGTTTGACCATGAGGGCAGGAAACGGCAGTACATCTGTCAGGTCGGAAAGTGATGATACTGGTGTAAATGGTGCAGGTACCAAGGTAGAAATGATGATGTGGAACAGAAGCTGGGCAAATACCAAGTCCATGTACGACCAGGGCTATGCTATGGTGGATATCAATGATGGTAACCTTTACATTGTTCCTGCTGCAGGTTATTACTATGATTATCTGGGTAAATCAGCGATGTATAACTATGACCCCGGAAAGAATATGGGACTTCCTACAGGTTCTGAGCAGGTACTGGGCGGCTCCTATGCCATCTGGAACGATATGGTGGATAAGAGGGCTAATGGTCTTTCCGAGATGGAAATCTATGACAGATTCTATGATGCAGCCGGTATGATTGCCTGCGGACTCTGGGGAGGCAACAGCAGCCAGTTTGATACTGCTGTGGAGCTGAGAGACACTTTGGGAGCAGCACCTCGTACCAATGCTTATGATAAGGTGGAAAGTGCAGGAGATACTGTAGTTTCCTATGAATTTGAAGGTAACTATGAGGATTCCTCTGAAAATGGTTATGATGCAAAGGATGGCTCTAATACTACGGTAGAAGATGGTCAGTTAAATTTAAATGGTGATGCAAGCTGGGCAGAGACACCCATTCAGAAGGTTGGAAGCTGGGGAGATGGAAAGAGTCTGAGCTTTGATATTGAGCTGACAGAAGCACCTCAGCCGGGAGATATTCTCTTTGAGGCAGATGCAGAATATGAAACTCACAATATCCGTATTATGGATGATGGATGTCTGGGCTTTAGCAGAGAAGGTTATGATTATACCTTTGGTTATAAGATTCCTTTAAATGAAAAGGTAACGCTGACCATTGAGGCATCTCAGGGAAGTACTGCTCTGTATTCCTCCAAGACAGGAAAACGTGCTTATGCAGCAGTAGGAAGCTTTACTTATGAGGGTGATGTAAAGGCTACCGGTCTTACCCGGTCTGCTATGTCTTTGCCTTTGGAAAGAATCGGTTCCAAGACCAATGCCATTTCCGCAAAGCTGGACAATATTGTGGTAGGAGCAATAGAAGAATGGGACAAGGATGCGAATGCGATTCCTTCTGCGCAATTGACAGTAACTTCTGATAATCAGCAAAATGGAGAAGGAATTGAGAAAGCCTTTGATAATAATCTGCAAACCATATGGCATTCTCAGTATACTCCTAAGAAGAATTTACCTGCAGAAATTATCATTAATATGGCACAGGATTATATGGTAGAGGGTATCTATTATCATACCAGACCCGAAGGTACCAATGGTAATATTACCAAGTTCTCCCTTTATTATGAGAATGAAAATGGTGAATGGACTGCTTTGGCAGAGGATGCTGTATGGTCTGGTGATAGTGGGGAAAAGACCCTGTTCTTTGACCCTGTAACGGCTTCCAAAATTAAGATAGTGGTAAAAGAAGGCGCAGGCGGCTTCGGAAGTGCGGCAGAGATTAAGCTATTGGAAGCAAAGAGGTTTGACTTTGCAGCAACTGCAGAAGGAAATGGTACTGCTACAGTATCCAAAGAAACAGCCTCACAAGGAGAAAAAATAACTTTCCAGGCAGAGGCTGCCGAGGGATTTGAATTTAGTGGCTGGTATAATGCTGAGGGAAGTCTTGTAAGTAAGGATGCAAGCTATACCATAACAGCCGGAGAAAGCATGACATTGACAGCTAAGTTCCAGGAGAAGAGTGTTTCAGTAACCTTCAAGGTAACGATTGATGGCAAGGAAAGCATTGTCAATCAGGGTGAAACGGTTGCCAAGCCTGCAGACCCTACAAAGGAAGGCCATAAGTTCCTGGGTTGGGAGGTAGAGAGTACAGGAAAAATCTTTGATTTTACTACACCGATTACCTCTGATTTAGTACTGACTGCTAAGTTTGAGAAGCTGCCCGAGCAAACTGATCAGACAAAGGAAACGGTAGCGGCTCCTAAGTTCAGTATAGCTGGCGGAACCTATAACAAGGCCCAGAGTGTAGCGATTACTTCTGCTACGGCTGGTGCAACCATCTATTATACCACAGATGGAAAGACTCCTACTACAGCCAGCACCAAGTATACAAAGGCACTGACAGTAAGTAAGGATACCACCATCAAAGCAATTGCGGTAAAGACAGGAATGAACGACAGTACCGTAACTACCGCATCTTATGTAATTAAGGTACAAACGGATAAACCGCAAAGTAAGCCCTTCCCTTTCGAGGATGTGGAGCAGATTGCTGGTAACTGGAAATATGAGAATGTAAAGTATGTATATGAAAACAACATTATGAATGGTATTTCTGGTACAAACCTGTTTAATCCGGATGGAAATCTGACCAGAGCCATGTTTGCTACAGTGCTTTACCGTATGGCAGGAAGTCCGGAGATTAGCTTTAGTCCCAAGTTTAAGGATGTTAAGGATGGACAGTACTATAGCAAAGCAATTATTTGGGCAAATGCCAAGGGTATTGTAGCTGGTTATACCGATGGAAACTATGGAGTAAACGATGATATTACCCGTGAGCAGATTGCCAAGATGCTGAATCTGTAT
Source organism: Lachnospiraceae bacterium (assembly GCA_017532145.1). Taxonomy (GTDB): domain Bacteria; phylum Bacillota; class Clostridia; order Lachnospirales; family Lachnospiraceae; genus Kineothrix. The sequence continues at coordinate 52,486 of JAFXJR010000007.1, forward strand.
GCAAAGGTACAGAATTATGACATTAGTGCAAAGAAGGATTTGAGCAGCTTTACTGATGTGAAGAAGGTAAGTAACTGGGCAACTGAGTTTATGCAGTGGGCTGTTGCTGTAGAAATGATTAGTGGCAAGCCTAATGATGATAAAACCTTCCGTCTTGATCCAGGAGGAAAGGCAACCAGAGCTGAGTGTGCAAAGATGCTGACTATGTTTATGAAAAGATATACAGAGTAAAGTATGGTAATTAGGTGAAGTGTAAGCTTTATCTGTTTTGGCTCTGATGAAGTAGAGAAAAAAGGACAGTGGGTTATAGATTTTATCTATAATCAGCTGTCTTTTTTTTCTTATTGGACAGAAGAAAAAAGTCGTGTTAAGATAAGGATAAAAAACAGATAGGAATTACATGACAGCTCTGGTATGGAGTGTCAAATCAAAGGAAGAGAGGAAAGAAAGATGAGTAAAAAAACGTATACAGAAAGAAATCTACAGTTTGAAACTTTACAGCTACATGTAGGACAGGAGACACCGGATCCGGCAACAGACGCCAGAGCAGTGCCAATCTATCAGACGTCTTCCTTTGTATTTAGAAACAGTGAGCATGCAGCAGACAGGTTTGGTTTGAGGGATGCCGGAAATATTTATGGAAGACTGACCAATCCTACACAGGACGTATTTGAAAAGAGGATTGCCGCACTGGAGGGTGGAGTAGCTGCTTTGGCAGTGGCATCGGGAGCAGCAGCGTTAACCTATACCTTCCAGAATCTGGCAAGGGCAGGAGAGCATATTGTGGCTGCCAACAATATCTATGGAGGAACTTATAATCTGTTGGCACATACTCTGCCTGAGTATGGAATTACAACCACCTTTGTAGACCCCTTTGATGATGCTGCTATTCAGGCAGCAATTAGAGAAAATACCAAGGCACTGTTTATTGAGACATTGGGAAATCCTCATTCGGATGTGGTGGATATTGAAAAGCTGGCAAAGCTTGCCCATGCGAATAAGATTCCTCTGGTGATAGACAATACCTTTGCCACTCCTTATCTGGTGCGTCCTATCGAATATGGTGCAGATATTGTGGTACATTCAGCGACCAAGTTTATTGGAGGCCATGGGACTACCATTGGTGGTGTAATTATAGACAGCGGCAAATTCGACTGGGAGGCCAGCGGCAGATTTCCTGCTCTTACTGAGCCGAATGCAAGCTATCATGGGATTAGCTTTACCAAGGCAGTGGGAGCAGCAGCCTTTGTTACAAAGATTAGAGCTACCCTTCTTCGAGATACAGGAGCGACCCTTTCTCCCTTCCATGCCTTCTTCTTTTTACAGGGATTGGAGACGCTATCCTTACGAGTGGAAAGGCATGTGGAAAATGCTTTGAAGGTAGTAAAGTTTCTGGAGCAGCATCCTCAGGTGGAGGCAGTGCATCATCCCTCTGTATCAAGGGATGCCGTGCAGCAGGAGCTTTATAAAAAATACTTTCCTCAGGGTGGTGGTTCTATTTTTACCTTTGAGATTAAGGGAGATGCCCAAAAAGCAAAAGCATTTATTGATGAACTGGAGCTATTTTCCCTGCTGGCTAATGTAGCAGACGTAAAATCACTGGTTATTCATCCGGCTTCTACTACTCATTCTCAGTTGAGTGAGTCAGAACTGGAAGAGCAGGGTATCCGCCCCAATACCATTAGACTTTCTATAGGAACAGAGAATATCCAGGATATTTTGGAGGATTTGGAGGAAGCATTTAAGCAAATCAAATGATGTTGGGGTCAAAAGCATTTGACCCCTTGATGCTTACGGATTTCTTCGCGTTTCACGCTCACGAAATCCTAAAAGATTCGAAATCCGCACATTTTTCTACGAAAAATGGCTACTTTCTCATGTTTTGTGGGTCCCAA
>JAFXJR010000057.1 GCA_017532145.1 Lachnospiraceae bacterium
ATGAGGACGTTTATATCGGGGTAATGCCATACAATATTCATCCACCTCTTCCTTCCTCATGGATACGCCCTCCTTCAGTTCAATAATTGCTGCTGCAATTTCTCCCAGACGCTTATCCTTCAAACCAATTACGGCCACATCATGTACCTTATGGTTGGTACGGATAAAGTCTTCAATCTGTACCGGATAAAGATTTTCTCCACCACTAATAATCACATCCTTCTTTCTGTCCACCAAAAAGATAAATCCATCCTCATCCTCCTGTGCCATATCTCCGGTAAAAAGCCAACCGTCCTCCAATACCTCGGCAGTCGCTTTTTCGTCCCTGTAATAGCAGGTCATCAGTCCCGGTCCCTTGACCGCCAGTTCACCCACCTGTCCCGGTGCCACCAGACTTCGCTTTTCATCTACAATCTTTACTTCCCAACCATAGCCTGCCTTTCCAATGGCACCTACCTTGTGAATATTTTCCACTCCCAGATGCACACAGCCAGGCCCAATAGATTCTGATAATCCATAATTGGTATCATAGTCATGATGAGGAAACAGACTCTTCCATTTTTTAATCAGGCTTTGAGGCACCGGCTGAGCTCCAATATGCATCAACCTCCACTTAGACAGGTCATAATCCTCCAATCTTACCTTTCCGCCTTCTATAGCCTCCAGAATATCCTGTGCCCATGGTACCAGCAGCCATACTATCGTACACCCTTCCTTATCCACAGCATCCAGAATAAATTCTGGTCGAGTACCCTTTAACAGAACTGCCTTACTTCCCGATAACAGGCTGCCAAACCAATGCATCTTGGCACCTGTATGGTACAAAGGCGGAATACATAAAAAAACATCCTCCTTCTGCTGGCCATGATGCTTCTGCTCCACCAAGCAGGAATGCACCAAACTTCGATGCTTATGCAGAATAGCTTTTGGAAAGCCAGTGGTACCTGAGGAAAAATAAATCGCTGCATCATCCTCATCTGTCAGCGGAATATCCGGTGACTGACTGGAACAGTTAGCTGCCAGAGAATGATAATCATCGGCAAAGCTAGGACAGCCCTCTCCTACATAGATTAACAGTCTTCCCTTGCTAATCCTGTCTGCAATCTCCTCCACCCGCCCGATGAACGGATTACTGAATACCAAAATATCCACCTCTGCCAGCTCTACACAATACTCTATCTCGTCTGCAGAATAACGGAAGTTCAGCGGCACTGCCAATGCCCCGGTTTTCAATATACCAAAGTAAATCGGCAGCCATTCCATTCCATTCATCATCAGAATGGCCACCTTGTCTCCCTTTCCTATTCCCCTCTGCAACAGCAAATTGGCAAATCGGTTAGCCTTTTCATTAAAAACACTCCAGGTAATTTCACGCCGATAGCTGGTCTTTGGACTAGGCTCTATCAGTTCATACTCCTTCCATGTAACTCTGCGATCCTCCTTAATTTCAGGGTTAATCTCTACCAGACAGATATCCTCCGGATACTCTCTGGCATTTCTCTCTAAAAATTCTGTGATTGGCATCTTTCTCCTCTTTCTGCCGCCTGATACGGCATATTATCCTTTGCTTCCTTTTCTACTGCTATCCTACCATGATTTCCTTTTTGATACAATCAAAAAACTAGAAAAAATAAGTTGACAGCCAGCAAATTTTTATGTATAATTAAATACGTTAGTAAAGAATAGAAGATTTATTATTTATGCGCGAGTGGCTCAGTTGGTGGAGCACGACCTTGCCAAGGTCGGGGTCGCGGGTTCGAGTCCCGTCTCGCGCTTTTTTATTTTGTCTATTTATCAAACTTTCCTTTGCTCTAACTCAATACAGCAAATCAAAAAGCCTCAGAAAAAAAGTCTGCCTGACAAAAAAAACCTCCATCCGGTATACTGAAATGGAGGACTTTTTTATTCTATTCGCCTTCTAAACGGTTTCTCTGTTTCACCCTGTAAATCCGCTTCAGAGATTCATTAATTCTCTCCTCTGTAATTACCCCCTCCTTCACTGCTGCCAGTACTCCCTCATATGCTTCCTGAAAATTCTCCGGCATAAG